>JAFAPG010000401.1 GCA_019247235.1 Acidobacteriota bacterium | reverse complement strand
CGCTCGGTCACATCGGTGAAGGTTCCATCGGCGTTCTGGTGAAACAAGCGGTTCCAGTACTTGGGTTCCGACTTGTCGGGGAGCTTGGCGTCGGGCTGGGGATCATCGATGCGGGCGCCATTGGTAAAAAAGATGTCGAGCCTGCCGTCGTTGTCATAGTCTAGCAAGGCCACGCCTCCGCCCATGGTCTCGAGAAGATACTTATTCGCGGTGGCAGAGTTTTCGTGAGTAAAATCAACCTTGCTTTCTCGAGTCACATCCGTAAACTGCACCTCCGCCGGTGATCTCGCGACCACCAGGCATAAAACAGTGGCGAGAATTGCTTGCCCGCGAAGGCCCGTCATCTTGCCCCCCATTTTCCGCTCTTTACGATTCCTTGGCCTTCCCCGATTGCCACCAGCTGATTCGCGGTAAGATGTTTGCGGTTCTCCCTCAAACCTGAAGGCCAGGCAATCTCCACGGTATCGATTTTCTCGGCTTTTTCCACTCCGAAATGGAGACGAGGGTCATTCTGTGAATCGTAGGCGGATTCCAGTTTCGGCATGCTCGCCGCCTTCGACAGCGTGAGGTTGGTGACCGTGATGTTCATGTAGTAGTAGAAACCGTTGTTCTCAACCCAGGTATTCGGACCAACCGGAGTAAGGGATTACGCCATACCGAGCCGAGATGCGAATTCCAGGACTGTTGTTCCTGAGCTCCCACAACCAACAAGAACATCACGGCGCCATGAGCGATCTCGAAAATATCATGAAGCTTCCTCCCAATGGAGAATCCGAATCGCATGAAGATTGTTTTTGTCGGCGGGCGAATGAAACGCATTCCCTGTGCAACTTAGGCCTCTGGAAGCGCCACATTTTGTTTTCTTAGTGGGTCTCACCTACTTAGGATACAATGGGGCAAACGTTTACTGCGCCCTTGTCTTGGGTGGGTTTTGCGGGTTATGGATATTCGAGAAATTGCGAAACGGGCTAAGGTTTCCACCGCCACCGTATCTCGTGCCATCAATCGCATTCCCACGGTTGACCCCCAGCTTGCCAAACGAGTTTGGAAGGTGGTCGAAGAGCTGGGGTATTATCCGAACACTCAAGCTCGCGCTCTGGTCTCGGGTAAGACACGTATCTTTGGACTGATTGTCTCAGAAATCACCAATCCTTTTTTTCCTGAGATCGTGCAATCGTTTGAAGATATGGCCGTACAGAACAATTACGAAATCCTCCTCACTTCTACGGTGCACGACCCGAAACGCATGGAACTTTCCGTGCGGCGCATGATTGAGCGCCGCGTTGAAGGTGTGGCGGTTCTTACTTTTGGCATGGAAGAGTCTCTGCTCGAAGATCTGCGTTTTCGCAAAGTACCACTGGTATTCGTCGATGTGGGGCCTCCGCTGCCCCACGTAAGCAATATCAGAATCAATTATCAGCGCGGTATTCGCCAAGCCGTACAGCATCTGGCCGCACTACGCCACGAACGGCTTGCCTTTATTACCGGACCGCTCAATCTCAAGTCGGCGAAAGTGCGCAAAGAGGCCTTTGAAGAATCGGTTCGCGAGATCGGAACCCGGGTTGATCCCGAATACGTCATCGAAGGCGATCATACGATGGAAGGGGGTATGATGGCATTTAAACGACTCGCCAGCCTTCCCTCCCGACCTACAGCAATCATGTGTTCGAATGACCTGACCGCCATTGGAGTTATGCGAGAAGCCTATGATTACGGCATTCCCATTCCCCAAGAGCTCTCGGTGGTGGGTTTTGACGACGTACGGCTGGCGCAGTTCATCATTCCTCCCCTGACTACGGTGCAGATGTCGCAGACTGAACTGGCGAAGCTGGCGTTTAGGGCGTTGTTGCAGGAAGTCGAGCGCGATGTGCCTACCACAAACGGCACCGAATATACTCTCAACACCGACCTCGTCCTACGAAAGTCCACCGCGCTCGCCCCGCGGCAATCACACCGTTGAGTGCGCCCTTTTCCAGGCGAACCCTCAGCCGCTCTAGTGTTGGTAGGCTCCGGTTAAGCTGCGGATAAGTTCGCGTTCGCGCGCGCGATAGGGACGCCCATCTGCGAAGAGTACATCGTGGAACCAAACCGGGGGCGGGTTGAGGACGTAGGGCTTCTCCCAAGAGTCCCAGGGGTAGTAGGTTTGCGACTTGCCCGCCACAAACCCCCAATTAATTGCGCCGACATGGTGTTTTTTAGCGATGGGCAAAATGGTATCAAAGGTACTGCCGACCGACCGTGCCATGAATTCAGTACATAGGATCGGCCGATGGTAGCTCTCCAACCAACGCACGCGCTCCTCGAAGTTTTCCGGCCAGCTGTAGTTGTGAAACGAAAGAATGTCGGATTCTTGGAACTGCACGCGAGCAATGGCATCGAGCTTCTCCGGCTGCGACCAATCGCCCTCCCAAAGTCCGCTGGTTAACGGTTGCATGGGGTTTTTGGATCGCGCCCAACGGAAAACCTTGGGTAAAAGCGCGAGGACCCGGTCCTGCTTATTTTTAATCTCTTGTTTCTTGTACGCCCCCCCGTTTCCGTTCGAGGGCTCATTCCAAATATCCCAAGCCAAAATGCGGGAGTCATTTGCAAAAGCGCCTACTACTCCCTCCACATAGGCTTCAAGTCTAGGTTCCTCAGCCGGGTCCTCGAGGGCTGCCGCGCCCGGACTTTGAACCCAGCCGGAATTGTGCACTCCGGGGATGGGAGGATGCTGCGGACCAAGTTTGGGCGCCGGATCCCAGCAGGAGTCGAAGAGCACAAAAATCGGACGGATTCGATGCTTGGCAGAAATCTTGAGCAACGCGTCGATTCTGTGCTTGAAACCTGTGGCATCTTGCTGCCAGACGAGATCGTGCAGGAACACTCGCATGGTATTCATGCCCAATGCCTCCGCCCAGCCGAACTCCTTATCGACCTCGGCCAAGTCGAAAGTCTCGGCTTGCCACATCTCTAGCTGGTTGATGGCTGAGGCGGGAAGAAAATTGCTGCCCACCAACCACGGCTGGTTGCTGTACCAGACGCTGGCTTGATCCTCACTCCAGCGCGTACGCCCGGGTGGAGCTTGGGAAAGCGCCGAAGTAGTGAGGAGCAATATGGCAGTAAGGCCATCGTACAGGCGGCGGCGAGTGGGGAAAAACATTGCGGTCCGCGATTGTAGCACCCTAGGAATCACCTTGGCAGTGAGAGATGGCGGCCCAATTCGGCCAAACTCAGCCGCCGCTTCCGAGCCGTTTGTTTGGACGTTTGTGAGATCATGAAGGCAAGCATGTGCCTCTTTGCCGTTGTACTCTGCAGATTCGTAGTTCCATCTTGCCGCTGGGCTGGGACCCCGCCGGGTTGAGCAGCCAGGACGTTGCCGATTGCGATACGTATCTTGCATGGTCGCCACGCAAGCGCAGATGATCAAAAAACGGTTCAAGTAATGATGGCCGGTTACTACGACTATCGACTAGTTGCGCTTTCGGTTCTGATTGCTGTCTGTGCCGCTTACGCAGCCCTGGATTTGGCGGGACGAACTACGGCTGCTAGCGGCCGAGTTCGGCTGCTTTGGCTGGCCGGAGGCGCGGCGGCGATGGGCTTAGGAATTTGGTCAATGCACTACGTAGGCATGCTGGCTTTTACTCTTCCTGTACCTGTACTGTATGACTGGCCCACGGTTTTACTTTCCCTCTTAGCCGCCGTATTTGCCTCGGCTGTGGCCCTTTTTGTGGTAAGTCGGAGAAAAATGGGCTGGCCGCGCGCCTTGATAGGAAGCGCCATTATGGGCGGCGGAATTTCCATCATGCACTATACAGGAATGGCGGCCATGCGCCTTGCCGGCAGGTGTTCCTACAACCCCTGGGTGTTGACGCTTTCCGTTTTGCTGGCGGTGGCAATTTCGTTGGTGGCCTTGTGGCTGTCATTCCATTTTCGTGAAGAATCGCAGCGCCGGCCGGGTTTGAAGATCGGAAGCGCCGTTATTATGGGCGCGGCCATACCCATCATGCATTACACCGGGATGGCTGCCGCCAGCTTCAGCCCTTCCACTCTCACCCCCAACACGACCCACGCCGTGAGTACTTCGAGTTTAGGTTTTACGGGAGTAAGTTCGGTCACGCTGCTGGTGCTCGGGGTAGCTGTATTGACATCTGCACTAGATCGTCGTTTCTCCGCGCAAAGGTCACTGCTCAACGCTAGCGAGCGTCGATTCCGCGGGCTTTTAGAGGCCGCTCCCGATGCCATCCTGGTGGTGAATGCGCTGGGAGAGATCGTTTTGGCGAATGCACAAGTGGAAAAGCTCTTTGGTTACAAGCGTGAAGAAATCCTCGGGAAAAATCTGGAAATGCTGGTACCTGAGAGATTTCGCCAACGGCATGCCTTGCATCGCCAGAGTTTCTTCACCGATCCGCGCAAGCGGCCCATGGGAGCCAGGCTTGAGCTCTACGGCCTGCAGAAGAACGGACAGGAGTTCCCGGTAGAGGTCAGCCTGAGTCCTCTGCAAACCGAAGAAGGCATCCTGGTAACCAGCGCTATTCGTGACATCACCGACCGCAAGCGCACGGAGGAAAATTTGCGCGAGCTCTCGGCTCGGCTGCTGCAGTTGCAAGACGAGGAGCGCCGGCACATTGCTCGCGAGCTGCATGACAGCGCCGGACAGATGCTCGCCGCCTTAAGTATGAGCTTAACGCCGCTGCTGCAGAACGGCGGTAAATTGGCTGCTAACGACGAAAAGGCCATCCATGAGAGTCTCGGCTTGGTGCACGAATTGTCGAAAGAAATTCGCACTATATCCCACCTTTTACACCCACCTTTGCTTGATGAGGTCGGCCTAGCCTCCGCCCTACGTTTATATCTCGAAGGCTTTGCCGAGCGCAGCAAGATAAAGGTGGATCTGGACATCCCGAGCGACTTCGGCCGACTGCCGGCGGAACTGGAAACCACTGTCCTGCGGCTGGTTCAAGAGTCCCTCACCAACATTCATCGCCACTCAGGAAGCGCGGTGGCTAGAATTTCCATTTCTCGCAACAACTCCGTCCTGCGAATCGAAATCCGAGACAGCGGTAAGGGAATATCGCCAGAAAAACGGCAAGAGATCGAGTATGGAGGCAGCGCCGGTGTGGGAATTCGGGGAATGCGCGAGCGCCTCCGCCAGCTTGGCGGAAGCCTTGAAATTCGCCCACCAGTGGATGGCCGGGGCACAACTATCGTCGCCTGCTTGCCGCTGGACCGACGCTCGCTGTCCACCACTGCTTAATATGTGACCGCGGTGTTCGGGCACTGTCATCGCATCCAGTGCGATGACCCGAGACCTGCTCACTTCAGGCTTCTGTTTCTTCAAGTCCTCGGCTGATCCGGAATACGTGACCATCGGGATGCCGCAGGTGCATCTCGCGGACATTCCAGGGCATATTCGTCGGGGGAAATGTTACCTCCAGTCCTGCGGCGACACACTGCTTGTGCATCTCGTCGACGTCGTCTACCCAGACCGACATCCAAACGCCTTTGTCGCCCTCTTCGTCTCCGTCGGCTTGAAACGTGGTGACGTTCGCG
>JAFAPG010000280.1 GCA_019247235.1 Acidobacteriota bacterium | reverse complement strand
TTACTTCCTGATCGTCTGGGATTTCATTCGCTATGCCAAAGAGCGCTCGATACCGGTCGGTCCGGGGCGGGGCTCGGCGGCCGGGTCCTTGGTCTCATACTCGCTCGGCATCACCGACATCGACCCCTTGGAGCACGAACTCTTGTTTGAGCGCTTTTTAAACCCCGAGCGCATCTCCATGCCGGACATCGATATTGATTTTTGCATGAACCGCCGCGGCGAGGTTATTGATTACGTCACGCGGAAGTATGGCCGGGAGAATGTCGCGCAAATCATTACCTTCGGCACCATGGCTGCCAAAGCCGCCATCAAGGACGTCGGCCGAGCTATGGACGTGCCTTACAGCGAAGTCGATCGCATTGCTAAGATGGTGCCCTCCACGCTCAATATCAAATTAGAGTCAGCCCTCAAGGAGTCGCCGGCTCTCAAGCAGGCCTACGAAACCGATGCGCAGGTTCGGCAGTTGATCGACACCGCCAGGAAGCTGGAGGGGCTGGTGCGTAATGCTGGCGTGCACGCCGCCGGAGTAGTGATTTCGCCGCGTCCCCTGCATGAACTGATCCCCTTATATAAGACCAAGAACGATGAAATCGTAACCGCCTTTGACATGGTAGCCATCGAAAAGATGGGTCTACTCAAAATGGATTTTCTGGGCCTGACGACCTTAACCATTCTTGACGACACGCTCAAGCTCATTCGTCAGAGCGATGGAACTTTGATGGAGTTGGAGACCATTCCCCTGCACGACGGTGCCACTTACGAACGGGTGTTCCATAGCGGTTTAACCTCTGGCGTCTTCCAGTTTGAATCCCATGGCATGCGCGATGTTTTGCGCCGCTATAAACCGAATTCGATTCAAGACCTCACCGCTTTGAACGCTCTCTACCGTCCCGGCCCAATTCAAGGCGGCATGATCGATGATTTCATCGACCGCAAGCATGGACGCAAGAAGATCGAATATGAGCTGCCTGAGCTGCAGCAGATCTTGCAGGAGACCCTAGGGGTCATCGTTTATCAAGAGCAGGTCATGCAGATTGCCAATCGGCTGGCCGGCTACTCGCTGGGAGAAGCGGATCTACTGCGGCGGGCCATGGGCAAAAAGATCGCATCGGAAATGGCGGCGCAGCGTGAGCGTTTCGTTAGCGGAGCGGTCGCACGCGGGTACCCTCCGAAGAAAATCGAGAAAATTTTTGATCTCATGGCCCAATTTGCCGGCTACGGATTCAATAAATCGCACTCCGCCGCTTACGCGCTGCTGGCCTATCACACTGCCTATCTAAAGACTCGTTATCCGGTCCAATTCATGGCCGCCCTGCTCACCTCAGTGACTAGCAACACGGATGACGTGGTCAAATACATTAACGAGTGCCGCGAAATGGGCATTCCCGTCGAGCCGCCAGACATCAATGTTAGCGATGCGCATTTCACGCCTCACGACAACGCCATCCGCTTTGGCCTGGCTGCAGTCAAGAACGTCGGACATAATGCCATCGAATCGATTGTCGGCGGACGCAACTCCGTTGGCAAGTTTCACTCCATCTATCAATTCTGCGAGAAAGTGGACCTACGCCTGCTGAATAAACGCGTGCTCGAGTCCCTCATCAAGAGCGGGGCCGCCGATTGCCTTGGTCATCGTGCACAGCTGATGGCGGTACTCGACAAAGCCATGGAACACGCGCAAAAGTGTCAGAGGGACGCCGAATCAGGCCAACATGGGCTGTTCGGCGTCTTTCCCCAACACGAGCCGGAGGGGCAGGAAGATCAACTTCCAGATACGCCGCAATGGGATGAACACACCCGGCTGGCCCACGAAAAAGAGATCCTTGGCTTCTTCATTACCGGACACCCGCTCGACAAATATCGTGAAAAGCTTGAGGACTTACGTACACTTTCAACCGCCGAGCTATCCGCCATGAAATCTTCAACCGGCAAGGATGAAAGCCTCGCAACTGCCGGCATCATCACCAATCTGCGGGTTCTAAAATCAAAAAAAGGGGAGTTCTACGCGCAAGCATGTCTTGAAGATCTGTCGGGATCGATTGATATGTTGGTCTTTCCTGAAGCCTATCGGAAGCTTCAAGAAAAGCTAAAAATGGAAGTGCCCGTACTTGTGCGGGGCGGAGTGCGCGCCGAGGAAGGGGCAAATACGAAGCTGACGGTGAACGATATTGTCTCCCTTGAAGAAGCCAAAGTTCCCCTTCCCCGCTTTCTACGAATTCGCGTTCCTTTAGAGCGGGCATCGGAGTCCACCGTTGACGAGCTCCATCTCCTTTTTTCTCAACGCAAGGGTGCGGCTAAGGTGCTATTTGACGTGGAACGGCCCGGTGACTTCATGGTGGTAATGGAGGCGGAAGGCTATAATGTCCTGCCAGACCGCGCTTTTATCGGCCGGGTGGAGGAACTGTGTGGGCGCGGTGCGGTCAGAGTCATTGATTGAGTTTGTTATATTCCCAGCCGAGCGGCCGAGACGAGGCAAAGGCCTCTCTAGACCAGAGTTGTCTGGGTCCGAGATGCGCGTCCCGGTTTGTCAGTATGGAATCGGGCATGGTTAGAGCGAAGCAAACATGATGAAAACTGCCGACATCAGCGCTGTTCTGACCAGCGCTCAGTTGCTGCTCTCGATGGTCGAGAGACGACGGGCGACGCGCAATGGCGATGGACTTGAACCGGTCGCCTCCCGCGAGCTAGAAAAGATCGAGCAGCAGATCGGGCATCTTGAGTCGCTTGATGGGCAAGGGGAAGAAGTTCGCAAAGAAATTGAAGAGCTAAAGGAGCGAGTCGGCGCGCTGCGCAAGGAGCTTTCCCACCGTCAAGCATGGATCAAGACTGAGCTGGCCCGTCACCCCCAGCGTCCTTACTTTCTAGACTACGTGGAAAGAATCTTCACCGAATTCAACGAAATACATGGCGATCGGCGATTTGCCGATGATCCTGCCATGGTGTGCGGCATGGCCCGCTTTCACTCCGAGGAAGTCTTGCTCTTGGGTACGCAGAAAGGCCGCGATACGAAGCAGAAGGTTTACCGTAATTTTGGTTTGCCAAATCCGGAAGGATATCGCAAGGCGCTTCGGGGCATGCGGTTGGCCGAGAAGTTTTCGCGCCCAATTTTTACCTTCGTGGACGTCACCGGAGCGAACCCCGGATTGGGAGCCGAGGAACGTGGACAGGCGGAAGCCATTGCGCTGAACTTGCGCGAAATGGCACGGCTTCAAGTTCCCATCATCACCATCATCACCGGCGAGGGCGGCAGCGGCGGAGCTCTGGCGATTGCCGTTTCCGATCGTGTGCTGATGATGGAGAACGCAATCTATTCGGTCATCTCCCCTGAAGGTTGTGCATCGATTATGTGGCGCGACTCCGGCAAGAAGGAACTTGCCGCTGAGGCTTTGCGCATCACGGCCACGGATCTGAAAGAACTCGGCTGCATTGACGCCATCGTTCCCGAACCTCCAGGAGGCGCGCATACTGATCCCGATGCCGCCGCACGACTCGTCGATCAAGCGCTCGAACACCATTTCGCGGAACTGAAGAGCTTGCCTTCCAAGGATTTAGTCGCTCCGCGCTACGAGAAATTCCGCAACATGGCACGCTTCTTTACCGAGCAGTAATTGCCTTTTGGGCATGGATTCACTGTTGACTGATCGGTAGTGGTTAAGCCTTTCCCTTATTACTGACCGTGAACTACTGCCGTATAATCTGAGAAGTGGTCCGCGGGGAAGGAGGGCGTAGACGCCTGTTCCCGCGGGAGGATCCTGACTGAAATGGCTACAACCGATCTACAGCTGCACGCGTCTGCTGATCGCCCTGAATCGCTCCCTATTGTCAACAACATGAGCATCCAGGTGGCGACGGTGAACGGCAGCGGTTCGCAGAGTTCCAACACCGTACTGCTTCGTAGCATTTTCCAGATGGGCATTCCCGTCTCAGGAAAGAACCTTTTTCCATCGAACATTGCCGGTCTACCGACCTGGTACACCATACGTGCGAACAAAGACGGCTACGTGGCCCGCAAGAAGGAAATTGACTTTTTAGTAGCAATGAACCCGGAAACTGCTCGCAACGACGTCATGTCACTGGCCTCGGGAGCCGCGGTACTTTATGACCAGCCCTTGAATCTGAGCTCTCTTCGCGAGGACTTGATTTTCTATGCAGTGCCCTTCGACAGCCTGGTTGCTCCCGTATGCCCGGAAGCCAAGTTGCGGAAGCTGGTCAAAAACATGATCTACGTGGGGGTTCTGGCTAAACTCCTCGACATAGACAGGGTCGAGATCGAAAAGGCCATTCACAAACAGTTCGCGAGAAAGGTGAAGGCGGCGAATTTGAACTTAGCCGCCATCGCAGCCGGCTTCGACTACGCGGTCGCGAACCTCGCTAAGCGCGATCCCTATCGCGTGGAGCGCATGAACAAGAACCAGGGCAAGATCATCATTGACGGGAATTCCGCATCTGCTCTGGGCTGCGTCTTTGGCGGATGTACGGTTTTAAGTTGGTATCCCATTACGCCCTCTTCCTCATTAGCCGAGAGCTTGATCGAATACCTCAGGCGATTTCGCATTGGTTCCGACGGAAAAGCGACCTTCGCGGTGGTGCAAGCCGAAGATGAGCTGGCCGCCATAGGTATGGTGATCGGGGCCGGTTGGGCGGGCGCCCGGGCCATGACCACGACCTCGGGCCCGGGTATTTCCTTGATGTCGGAGTTCGCCGGGCTGGCCTACTACGCGGAAATTCCTGGGGTGGTCTGGGATATCCAGCGTGTCGGCCCTTCCACCGGTCTACCCACCCGTACCTCGCAGGCCGATCTTCTTTCTACCGCCTTTCTTTCTCACGGCGACACAAAACACATCATGCTTCTTCCCGGCTCTCCGCGCGAATGTTTTGAAATGGCGATTGAGGCTTTTCAGCTGGCCGAACAGTTCCAGACCTTGGTATTCGTCATGTCCGATCTGGACTTAGGTATGAACAATTGGATGTCCGAGCCGTTCACCTATCCCGAACAGCCCATTCGACGGGGTAAAGTGCTGAGGAGAGAAGATCTGGAGCGCATGGGAGCCTTTGCCCGCTATCAAGACGTCGACGGAGACGCCATTGCGTATCGTACTCTGCCCGGCACCGCACATCCAGCCGCGGCCTACTTCACGCGCGGCAGCGGACACAATGCACAGGCTCAGTACAGCGAGCGTCCTGAGGATTATGAGGCCAATATGGAGCGACTGCATCGCAAATTTGAACGCGCGCGATCCGCTGTGCCCGGCCCGGAGATTCTGACTGAGAGCAATGCGAATATTGGCATCATTGCCTTCGGCAGCTCCCATTGGGCACTCGCCGAATCGCGCGACCAGTTGCGAAATGAATACGGACTTGCGACCGACTATCTGCGCATTCGCGCCTTCCCTCTCAATCATGAAGTGGCCGACTTTGTGCGCTCGCATGAGCGCGTCTATGTGGTCGAACAAAACCGCGATGCGCAAATGCTCAGCTTGCTTAAAATCGAGCTCGATGGAGAACTGATTGCGCGGCTGCGCAGCGTGGCACGTCTGAACGGCCTGCCACTCGATGCCCGCTCGATTACCGACGATATCATTGCCATGGAGGGGAAATAATGGCCACCACACCGACTGCCCCCAAAACCAATCGGCTCGGGCTCTCGGTTCTCGATTATCGCGGGGGGAAAACAACGCTGTGCGCCGGGTGTGGGCACAATGCGATTTCTGAGCGCATTATCGATGCAATGTATGAAATGGGAGTTCAACCCGAACGCGTGGCCAAATTGAGCGGCATTGGATGTTCCTCGAAGAGTCCCGCCTACTTTCTTTCCCGCGCTCACGCCTTTAACGCTGTACATGGACGTATGCCATCGGTAGCGACCGGAGCCTTGCTCGCCAATCGCGCATTGATGGCTCTCGGAGTCAGCGGAGATGGAGATACCGCCTCGATTGGCATCGGTCAGTTCATCCACCTCATGCGCCGCAATCTACCGATCATCTACGTCATCGAGGACAATGGCGTTTACGGTTTGACCAAAGGACAGTTCTCCGCCACCGCCGACGTGGGATCAAAGTTAAAGACCGGCGTGATCAACGAATTACCACCGATCGATACCTGTGAGCTGGCAATCTCTCTCGGCGCGACCCTGGTCGGACGCTCCTTCTCGGGCGACAAACGTCAGCTTCATGCCATGTTGAAAGCTGCCATGGCTCACCGGGGCACTGTCATGCTAGACGTAATTTCACCGTGCGTGACTTTTAACGACCATGAAGGCTCGACTAAATCCTACAAATACATGAAAGACCATGATGAGCCGCTGCAGGAGATCAACTTCATTCCCGCGTTTGAAGACATTGCCATTGAATACGATCCCGGTACCACGGTTGAGGTCACCATGCACGATGGGTCGCGGCTGCGCCTGCGCAAAATCGAGGAAGATTACGATCCCACCAACAAGGTGCGTGCGATTACCCGACTCAATGAGGCCAAAGAAGGCGGAGAAATGCTGACCGGTGTTCTTTATGTGAACACCCAAGCCCCTACCTTGCTTGATATCCTGAATCTTACCGAAACACCTTTGGCTAATCTGCCGGAGGAGGCAGTGCGCCCCGACCCGAGCATCTTGGAACAGGTTATGAAAGAGTTGCAATAGCCAGAACTGCTTTCGCCGCTCGGCGCAGGCAGTCGACCAGATTTCTGATAACCTTGCCTGTTTCGAAACACCTTGAGAAAAATCCTGCTCATCATGGTTGCTTTGCCGGTCGTAACCGGCCTCGGCTGGTGGTACTTCCACCAGCGGCAGCTTCCCAGCCTTGATCCCGCCTATCGCGAGTACGCCTATGTCAGCAATGGCAAGAGCAACAGCGTTTCCGTCATTGATCTGGTGGGAAATTTCCGCATCGTCAAAACCATAACCGTGGGAAGCGGTCCAACTGGGCTTGCCGCCAATGGTCAAAAGAACGAGATTTACGTAGTGAACACAGGTTCGGCGAATGTCAGCGTGATTGACGCCGAGCGAAACCGTGTGGTGGGTACGATTGGGGTTGCCGGTACGCCCTACTTCATCGATGTTTCAGGCGATGGCAAGCGCGCCTATGTGGCCAATTCCGGCTCGGGAAACGTCTCTGTGATCGATCTGGCACGACGCAGCGTGCTGGCCACCCTCCGCGTCGGCAACTCCCCCGGCTTGGTTAGAGTTTCACCTGACAGCCGAATTCTGGTTGTCAGCAATCGCGGCAGTGATACGGTTTCCCTTTTTGACGCTCGCAAGCTTTCCCTGCGCAACACAGTTCCGATCTGTCATGAGCCTACCGATATCGCCATCCTGCCCGACAACAGCAAAGCTTTCGTAGCCTGTTCCGGCTCCTCTCAGGTGGCCTCCATCGATCTAAGAACCGACAAAGTTTTAGCCCTTCTCGATGTCGGTAAGACTCCGGTGAGCTTAACATTGAAGCCCGATGGCGGGGAACTCATCGTCTGTAACTTCGATTCCGACAGCATCTCCATTATCGAGACCACTACCGACGAAGTAAGTGGCAGCTATCTGATCGGAACCCACCCTTCTCGCGGCGTAGTCAGCAGCGACAACTCGCGCTTGTATGTCAGCAATTTGGGGTCAGACGCTATTGCCGTGTACGACATTGACAACGGGAGAATTCTTACTAGCCAATCGGTCGGAGCTCGTCCGGATGCCCTCGCGCTGTCTAAAAGCGAAAATTTCCTGCTCGCGCTCGATTCCGAATCCGGCGATGTTACGGTCATCCAAAAACGCAAGAAAACGAAATTGGAGCCCCGAGAGTATGCCCTGGTCACCATGATTCCAGTCGGGGTGCAGCCGAACAATGTGGTGGTTAAATCCTTCATGTTGCCGCCAACCAAGTAACGCTCCCACGAACCGATCGAGACCCGTCGAAAGCCTTGAGGCGAGTCGCTTCATTGTTGTCAGCCGCACTGCTCCAGCGATCAGCGCTCGCCGAGCTTTTCCGTAATTGTTGAAAGATCGCATCTGCAGGCTTGTAGACTTCAACGGTGATGGCCTCACCCGGTTCTGCAAGATCAGCGAATTGGCTGTCGAGGATGCTGGCGAGCCAAATTGACCGCGACATTCACTCGACTCAGAACTAGCTCATCATTACCTTCAGATATACAAACCGCAGCCCTCCCATCGAGAACCAATAGCGTTCTCAACTACGCTAGTTACAAGATTACAAACGGTTCGAGCTACTGTCTGCAATCTAGCCCCATTCGTCGTGACCGGGGCGAAGAAATAACGGCCAGCGTGCGCCAGGGCAGGCATTCTGAGATCATATTCGACTTCCATTTCACCGACATTTCACAAGCAGCGGAAGAGCGAAACAGAAAGAGCATGGATGTTAGCGCACGGATCCAGGACGAAGACCCATTCCATCTGCGTCTCTGTACAGAAAGGATTGAGTTCTCGCGCCTTCGGAGCTGGCCTCGGACCAAGCTTCTCCTGTCCGCTACGGCGATCCCCTCGGTGCCGGCAATTAGCAGGATGCCCAATCGAAACGGGAGATCATGCCCTCGACGATCAGCCTGGGAGTACCCATCAGACGTTCAATTTCCAATATCCGTTTAAGGGCGCCTTTTGCACCTTCTGCTCCTCCAGCAGCAGCTTCAGCGCAGTTATGACGGCATCTTCCCGCCTTCTGAGTTGCTCGGCCAAGTCCCCCTCGCTGACCACTACGTCGCCGGTCGGATAGCGCTGATGGATTGCGCGTCCGTACGTGGCAATCCGATCTGCCAACTCTCGTAGCTCTTTGCGCCGCTTGCGCTCGAGACGGTTGGCCCGCATCTGCTCGGATTCGAAAACTCGCAAGCAAATGGCGATCAGAATGACAGCAGAAACGATGATCAACGACAACCCACGGTAGGAGAGTACGAAGATGGCTGTGGAAAAATATGTCATGAGAGTACTTTGCACTTGGGTAGTTGAAGATGAACACAGAATAACCTAGCGCTATGGCGATGATGAAGATTACTGTTGCGCGTGCCCTCTCGGGCATAATCATTCGATCGTAGCTTGGTCATGACGCGCTGCCCGCCGCTCAATCCCGGCGGTTTTCTATGGGGCCCGCAAGAGTTGCGTGTTCTAAGCTTCACCCACAGGCAAAATCAGCACCAGGGGATCAACCCTGCGTCGCCATCCGTAGAGCGATCACGCTTGCTGCTAAGATGCTCTCCGTGCATACGCCTCTTCTTCTGGGCCATCGCGGGGACCGAACGGCGGGGCCGGAAAATACCTTTTCCGCATTCGATCGGTCATTAAACCATGGTTGTGATGGATTTGAGTTCGACGTGCGGCTCACCAGGGATGGCCAGGCGGTCGTTTTGCACGATCCCAAGATTTCGGGCATGACCATCGCTTCGACTTCGTTCTCCCGTCTCTCGGCTAATCGCCACCGGCGGGAAGTCGGTAATTGTCTCCCCCTGCTTGACGATGTTATTCATCGATACGCCGGGCGCGCTTTTCTCG
>JAFAPG010000788.1 GCA_019247235.1 Acidobacteriota bacterium | reverse complement strand
TAAAGCTCGATTCCTACTCGCTGCGAATAGACTCCATCGGATCGATTTGGGCTGCCTTTTGTGCGGGGAAATATGTCGATCCCAAAGCCACTAAGAGCGTGATTCCTAATGCAGTCAGAAAGCTGTAGAGATCGAAGCTGCTGAGTTGATAGAGTTGTGAGCGCAGAAGATGGGCAATTGCCGTTGATAAGGGTAGGCCAATGGCAAACCCAATAGCCGTAATCCCGAGGCTTTCTCCGAAGACCATCTCAAGCACATCGCTTCTCAGCGCTCCGAGAGCCATACGCACTCCAATTTCGCTGCGGCGATGCTGCAGACGATAGGTCAAGGTTCCGTACAAACCTGTGGCCACCAGGACAGCCGCGATTACGCCGAAGGCCGTTGCGACGCGCGCGAACAACCTTGGCGTCGTGTAGGTTTGCTCAAACTGCGTTGCTTGGGTCATCGGCTTCTGCAGGGCAAGATTCGAGTCGACCTGGTTGACAGCGCGACGAACCTCCGGCAAAAGCGATAGAGGCTGCAGCGCCGTGCGGACTTCAAAGGTAATCTGACCGGCCATGCCCATTTGTGTAAGCGATTGGTACATCGTCTCCCGTTCTACTTCGGCCGCAGCCTTGTACTTGCTGTCGCTGACAACACCCACGATTTCCGCATCATCGACCCTATGTCCCAATGCGCCGTCTCTCAGGTAGTGTTCGGCAAACGCCTGATTGACGATGGCGACAGGTTTACTCGAGGGGCTATCGGCTGCATTGAACTCGCGACCCTGGAGTACGGGGATTCCGAGGGTGCGAAAGAAATCAGCCCCGACCGCGTTTGAGGAAATCTCCGCACGCCTCCCCGAGTTACTCACGAGAGTCGTACCGTCCAGCCGTACCCCGCCGCTCCGCAACCATCCCGATCCCGGGCGCCATTGGGCCAGGGAAACAGATTCCACTCCAGGCACGGCGCGAATCTGGTCGACCAGGCGGTTGTAATAGGACCAGCTTTGAACGCCTCGCGTCAGTCCTTGCGGGTCTACATCGAAAACAAGTACTTCATCAGCCCGCATGCCTAGATTCACGCGCTCGTAGTTCATCAGGGTTCTCAGTGTCAGACCAGCAGCGACCAGCAGAGTGAAGCACATGGCAATCTGCATGGCCACGACAAAATTGCCAGCTCGAGTACGGATTCGGCTTTCGCTCTCCATCCGGGTTTTGCTTCTTAATGCTTGATCAACGCTGATCTGCATGGTTCGTGCAAGCGGCGTCAGCGAGAA
Organism: Acidobacteriota bacterium; assembly: GCA_019247235.1. Taxonomy (GTDB): domain Bacteria; phylum Acidobacteriota; class Terriglobia; order Terriglobales; family Acidobacteriaceae; genus Gp1-AA145. The sequence continues at coordinate 1,983 of JAFAPG010000788.1, read as the reverse complement.
TGCGATGGCTACGACAGAGGCGACCCCCAATGCGAAAAAGAGAACGCGTCGATCTGGATTCAACCCAGCATCGATACGTGCCCAATGAGCGAGCACACGCGTAGCCGCAATTGCCAGCACTGTGCCGAGCGTTGCCCCGGCTGTTACGATCACCAGGCTCTCGGCCATAAGCTGTCGCAAAATGCGTGAAGAGCTCGCGCCGGTCGCGATCCGAATGGCAAACTCACGTCCCCGTGCCGTGCACTTGGCCAGAATGAGTAACGCCACATTCGTACAGGCAATCAGGAGCACAAGTCCGACCAGAGCCATCATCAGTTCCACAGGCTCGCGGTATGAACTTGCATAATTAGCGATTCCGCGTATGGGCGTGAAACCGACGGAAGCAGGCCACCGCTTGAAATCGATTGCCCCCAAGGGAGCGGTTGCAGCTTGCCAGAACACACCCTGGATAGCTTGAGATGCTTGCTCCGGTGAAACGCCGGGCCTCAGTCGCGCGACCATGGGAACGGCCCACCATTTCGGCGAGGTGTAAAGCGTGCCTCGGTCTGCAGCAAATCCCCAGGCATTAAGTTCCGGGCGGGTTTGCAGGGGGATCCAGAAGTCGGCCACGCGCCCCGCATCGACTCCGAAAAATGCTGGCGCGGTGACCCCCACAATGGTGAAGGGAAGGTCGCGGATGTAGAGAGTGTGCCCAATCACGGAGGACTCTCGCGAAAACACATTTGTCCAAAACTTATAGCTCAGGACCACGTTTGAGCTGTGTTTTTTTTCGTCCGCCTCCGTAAGTCCGACGCCTGCAATCATCGGAACACCGAGGCCCGAGAAGTAATTGCCGCTGACTTCTTCCCCAGGTTTAGTCGTGGGAGTATTCCCATAACGAACCGGAACGTCGCCTAAACCAAGGGGAACATATGCGATCAAATCAGAGAAAATGCGCGATTGGCCGCGTAAGGCCTCAAACACGGGAAAGGAGAACGACGTATTTCCATTTCCCGTTCCAGAGGTATTCGGGGGCTGCGTGCCGCCGTGGAGAAGTCTGAGCGTGTAGAGCTGCTGCGGCGCACGCACCGGAAGCATCTTCAGCAGCAATGCATTCAATGCACTGAAAACCGCGGTGTTCGCACCGATACCTAAAGCCAGCGTGAGGACAGCCGTGAAAGCAAATCCCGGCGATTGGCTGAGTTGTCTGATCGTGTAGCGAAGATCCTGAACGAGGATGGACATGCTAGGCCCCGCAACCCAGGGGACCGATACTGTCTTTGAAATAGAGCCTACCACGAACCGGATTGCAACACGGCCACTCGAAATGTGCCATCGACAGGAATGTCGATTTGGAAGAGCTCATGACAGTCGAGCGTCGACGTTTAACATGACATGAAGCGGCTGTTCCGCGTGCTAACGTTGGACTCTGGCAGTGCCTCCGCTGGCTACGGCTCGAACTTGGTCTAAGGTGGCCATGGTTGTATCTCCTGGAAAAGTCGTAAGCAGGGCGCCATGCGCCCATCCCAGTTTGACTGCGTTTTCAGGGGATTCGCCCGTAAGGACTCCATAGAAGAAGCCCGAAGCAAACCCATCGCCTCCGCCAATTCGATCGTGCACATCGAGCTCACACTGTGGTGAAACGTAGCTCTTACCATTGATCCAGGCCACAGCGCCCCATCCGTGACGATTTGTGGAATGGACTGCCCGTAAAGTGGTAACGATTATTTTTATATGAGGATATCGTTCGACCACTTTTTCAATCGTTTCAAGAAACATGCGCGGATCCAGTTTTGAGGTTGCAACCGCGTCCGGGCTACTAACCCCGATTCCTTTTTGCAGGTCTTCTTCATTGCCGACTAGAACATCCACATGCTCGAGAATGCGTCCCAGTACTTTCCGCGCGCGTTCCTCCCCGCCGCGCAGCTTCCATAACTTTGCTCGAAAATTCAGGTCGAAAGAGACAACCGCGCCAGAACTGCGGGCAGCTTGCATGGCTTCGAC
>JAFAPG010000439.1 GCA_019247235.1 Acidobacteriota bacterium | reverse complement strand
CACGGGCAAGAACAAGTTGCGCATCGGCCAGTCTGAGATCGCGTATAGCATCGAAACCTCCATCGTGGAAGCGGGGTTGGTGTCGACGAATTCGGTCGATGGCAGCAGGTATGCCGGCAGCAACACCGCGACATAGTTCTTTGGCCTGCTTCTTATATTGTTCGAGGCTGGGGTGGTCGGGAAGAGTTCGGTGGGGCATACGAAGCTCCTTTCAAATTGCGCCTGGAACGTCCGCATCACTCAGGCTGAAAGAAGATTCGCCAGATTGTAGAAGCAAGTAAGGTGGGCACGGCCCTTCCCGCGGACTGGATGCGCCCTTCGCGCTCAGAAAAGCGTACAGGAGAGGAAATCCAACGTCAATGTGGTTGGTTACAGGTGAATTGAAACCCGCTCCCACTAGCGGTTCCTAAGGTTGCGTCAACGGTAGAACAGCAAGGCAGTTTCCTCTTGGCGGTTTAATAGATAACCTTCGTTTCCCTGGGTGGTGGCGCATCATCCTAAGCAGCCAGAGTACCGTCAGCCTGGGCACTGGTACATTCAACCAGAAAGCGCACTGGGGTTCGTTAAGGTTGCCGATATCCGATGACCTCAGCTTCAAGATGGTCAGGCGATTGGGCCAGTAGTGACTTCCCCGCAGCTCCGGGTAACGAACACCGATCTCGTCTTTGGCAATGTCTCGAATCCGGTTCTGCTTTACTTTGACCGGTTGAGGATCGCATCGAACCATCCTTCTCTTTTGGCATCAGCGAAGGAATTATCCGCAATCCACAGCATGAGCCTATGCCAGTCCTGCTGGATCAGACTATCCTTCCGGCGTTCCTTCTCATTGAACTCTAGGAAGCCGGGACAGCGGGACTGGAGCTGGGAGGATACAAGGTCGGGGAGCGGCGAGCCGCGCTCGAGCGCTGGGCGGCACCAGTAAGCAAACGCGTCCCAGTCGACATATCTCGCGACGTCTGCACCAAGTCGTTCAGCACTGACCAGCTTGAAGCATTGTCTTTGTTCGCGAATCTCTGCTAGAAGATTCGCGGTGTCGTCACATTCGGCGGCGTCTGCAAGACATTCCTTCAACTAGGGATATCGGATGGGTCTTCCCTTGTTCCAGCGTTCCACAGATTGAGACCAGCATACATTCGCGCGCTGATAGCGCGGGTCGCGAACCGCGTAATAAGCGATCGCATTGAACCAGCCGCCCTTCCTGGCAAAAGCAAACACATGGTCATCAATCCAAAAGCCGAGCCTGACAGGCTCAGAAAACCTTCATCAGCATGCTCGGCCGAGTAGCGAGAATCCTCCTCGACGAAGCTCGGACAGCTATCCGCGATTTCGGCCGCCAGCCAAGGGGTTACCGAATGCTCAGTCTCCATTACCGACCCAGCCCAAAAACAAAACTCTTGCCAGTCGATGTACTGCGATCTTGCCTCTTGCAACAGCCGCCACGCAATTCGACGGGCTTCTTCCTCAGCCTGATCACGCGCTTGCTCTTGGAGGTTGAAGGCGGTGTCACTTTGCCTCAACCCTTTTTCCATTTTCTGAGGAGCCAAAATCCAAATCACCTCGGAAAAAGGCGATTTGTCAAAGTAGGCGCCCGTCTAATTGCGCCCATTCAACCCAAGTCTTGTGATTCCTTCCGATTCGATCACCAGTATTGGGGGACGTAAGAGTCTCGTTGCGCTCCAGACCGGCTTGAGCAGAAATGGGGCGAGCATCAGGCCGATGCAAAAGAGCACGACACTCTGGAATCCCATTCCAAGGGCCAGCGCGAGACCGAGAATACCTGCCAGCAGCCTCACCGAAATCTCGTAACCGCGTTCGACCCTAAGGAGTTTCCCGCAGCGTGGGCAAGAGAACGCACGACCGAAGCTGATAGTCCTCGGGACTATTCGGCATTCGCATGCCGGACATGTGCTTTCTCGTGAGGCCATACAACCAGTAGGGTAGACTCAACCGACCTATTCCTTCAGTTTACTCCGGCTAGACTATTACAGCCGCTCCGAATGGCGTTGCCTATTGGGTGCAAAAGGTAATTGTAAGCTGGAGTTACTATCCAATTGCCAACAAACCTCGCCGTGGTAGCGGAAAACTTTGAGTACAGCAGTGCTAACCCGCTCGTCGCCGGCACACCATAAGTCTCTGCCGTAGCAACAGCTTCCGTTGCTACCGCGCCAGCACTCGGCGCACCCACTGCAAGTCCAGCACCCCCTGCTGAACCGCCAACAAATAACCCTAGAGTACAGGGATTATTCAGGGACTGAACCCCAGTCTTATTGATGGCGTTAGCCAGCTGGCACGCGTTGTCACAGTACTGTCCGTTGTTTGCGGCATCCAGAATCCACGGATTGGAGAGCATGCTTGGGTCGCACCAGGGACCAAACTGAGCCTGGCAGGGCAGAGTAGGCAACGACA
>JAFAPG010000432.1 GCA_019247235.1 Acidobacteriota bacterium | reverse complement strand
GTATAAGCGTCGTCCGTTTTTTGTTCCGTGCGCTCACTGACCCAACGGTTCCACTTGCCGGTAATCATCAAGAGTATGCCCATCGCCATCAGCAAGACAAGCCCCGGCACCAACCACTGCCTGCCATTGCGTACGACCCATTGCTGTAGTTTCAACATCTCATTTCCTCCCAAAACTCCTGTCCGAAAAGATGCACCGTATCCATCTCAATTCATCGCGGTGGGAATACTTCGGCATCAGACGCTCAATACCGGAAACGGCGAGTCCCGGACCAAATCGTAGGTAAGACCACGCAGGCGGCCGAGAGCGCCACATCGGTTCTTTCTTCCGATAATGAGCACGTCAGCAGCCAATTGTCGTGCGATCTCCAGTAGCGTCTCTTTCAACGGGCCAGCGGCCATGCGGACATCAGCCTCGCAACCGATCTTGTTCAGGAGTTCGTGGAGACATCGGTACGCCTCCCTTCCCCGGACAGAGTCGATGTGCCGCCGATCACTGGAGGGATCCCGAGTGCCGTCGTGAATTACATGAATTATTGAAAGCTTGTGATCCAAGCGGAGATGGTTATTCAATTGCGAGCCGCAAGATATGAAACAAACAGAATCCGCCCACGACGATTTAGATAGATTTCAGGCCCTTCTCGAAGCACGTATGGCCGAGTTGGAGGGAGGAGTCAGTCTCCGGGATAGCATTGCGATCGAGCCGAGTCCGGATCAGATCGAGGAAATTCAACGCGCCTCTGAACGTGCTCTCGCCATCTGTCATATGGATCGCGAATCCAAACAACTGCGGCATGTCCGTGCGGCCCTGCGCCGCCTCCGCGAAGGCAGCTTCGGAGTGTGCGAGCACTGCGAAGAACCCATTCCCCCGAAACGGCTGCTCGCCATCCCGTGGGCGGCCCTTTGTCTCCATTGTCAGGAAATCATAGACCGCCATGCCGCGCCGGAGGCAAGCGTCGACTTTGTCAGCAACGCTGCCTGAATAAGACAGAGTTTGCCTGCGAATCAAGAGATGAAACAGTATGAAGGCGTTTTTCATTGAGATCTTGAGTCTTTTGGGTGCGGAGAGTGTCCAGAAGTGTCGAACTTCAAATGTCGATGGTGTCGATAATTCGGCATAGAGCAAGCCTGGAGTTCTTGCGGCATCGTGGTTGTGATCGCCTTTTTCTACCCTCGGCAGCAGAAGTCGCGACCCTGATTCCCGTTATCTCCTGTGAGGAAGCGTTTGGCCCACATGCGCTTCTTGTCTGTGCAGAGTCGGCCAATGTCGGGTAACAGATTTTCTGCAGCCACGAATTCCAGCATCCCCGGAGTTAATTGGGAAAACACGGAGGGCATTGGCTTCTCTGGCAACTCTCTCAACGGCATCACGGACTCCATCCGCGCGAAGAAGAGTTTCCAATGGGTACATGTGAAACACGAAGAAACGGCTGCCTTTGCCGCCGGAACGGAAGCGCATCTAACAGGAACGCTGACGGTCTGTGCCGGCAGCTGCGGTCCGGGAAATCTGCATTTAATTAATGGACTTTACGATTGTCACCGCAGTCGCGTCCCCGTCCTGGCCATCGCTGCGCAAATTCCCAGTGCTGAAAGCGGGAGCGGATACTTTCAGGAGACTCATCCTGAGCATCTCTTCGCCCAGTGGAGCTACTATTGCGATCTGGTCTCACAGCCGGAGCAGATGCCCCGCGTACTTGAGATTTGCGTTGCTCATGGGTGACTTGCTCACACTGAGGCAACACGAATTCCCAGTGCAAGTGATTGTCTTCAAGAACGATTCACCCGCCTTTGTCGAACTGGAAATGATCGCAGCCGGCATTCTCGACTTCGGAACGAACCTGCACAATCCAGATTTTGCAAAAATCGCCGAAGGAGCGGGTCTCCTCGGATTGAGAGCGGAAACTCCGGACCAGGTGGAACCCGTGATCGCGCAAGCGCTCCAATATGACGGCCCTGCGCTGGTCGAGATTCCGGTGCCCTTGTCAGGAGCTCTCAATGCCACCGACAATTACTTTGGAACAGGCCAAAGGTTTCAGCCTCTTCATGCTTAAAGCGGTACTGAACGGGCGCGGCGACG
>JAFAPG010000426.1 GCA_019247235.1 Acidobacteriota bacterium | reverse complement strand
TTTTCGATTCGCCATCCGCATGGAGTTGGGGGACCGAAGGTCACCTCTACATAAACCAGATCGCCGCTGAAAAACTGCCGCCAGAGATGCCCGCGTTTTTTCGCAGTGCCGCTAGAGAACTGGCCTATCTCGGACCGGAACCGGATCGCTGGCGAGATGATCCCGACCCTGCTCTTAAAAGCGCGCAAGAGCCCGATCACTATATCGACCTCGAGAGGCTGGACTGGCTTGCGGTCTTCCCCAAGACGCGCTATGAGTTCTATCAGAAGTTATACGAGAAACGGGCACAAACCGCCGAGAACGGTGACCTCTATCTGCCGGAGCGGGTTGGCCTTCAGCCTTACATTGTGGTCGAAGTCTTTGATCGCTTACGCGAGAGCTTTCGCGAATACCGGCGCCTCGAAGAGCATCATGAGCCAACCAGTTTTGTCGAGCACAAGCTTGTCTTCTACGCCGGGTGGCTGGGCCATTATGTAGCGGATGGTTCTCAACCTCTGCACACCACCATTCACTACAACGGATGGGTGGGAGCAAATCCTCACGGTTATAGAACCCGAGGGGGAATACACTCGGAGTTCGAGAGCGCCTATCTCTCGCGAAACATAACCGATCGCGATTTCAGGGCTTTGGTTCACGCGCCAGAACGCATCAACGATCCCTTCGCGAGCTATCTGAGCTACTTGCGAGATTCTAATCAACTGGTCGAACGGGTCTATCAACTGGAGCTGGCCGGCGGCTTTCGCGAGCGAGGCTCGAAGGAGGCATTCGACTTCACCATCCACCGGCTGGCCGCCGCAAGTCAAATGCTTGTCGATTTGTGGTACACCGCATGGCTCGAGAGCGGGTATTCAGCGGGAACAACAAGGTAAACTGGACTTAGGAAGAACCTATTACCGGCCATAGCGTGCGACGAGCTCGGCCTTGCCGACGATGTGGCCCTTCATTGCCTCATCGAGCTCGGCTTTGGTGGCTCCTGCGGGTAAATTGAGGTGTCGATCGAGAGCCCAGAGCTTCAAAAAATAGCGGTGTGCTTTGCCGCGCGGAGGGCAGGGGCCACCATAGCCGATGTTGCCGAAATCGTTCGTGCCCTGCCGAGCTCCGTTCGAGAGCTGCTCCTTGTTTTCTGTGGCTTCGGGGAGTTCTTTGCCATCAGCCGGCAAGTTGTATAACACCCAATGCACCCATGTACCTCGAGGTGCGTCGGGGTCGTCCATAATAATTGTCAATGCCTGTGTTTTGGCCGGGGCCTCTGTCCAGCTCAGAGCGGGCGAGCTGTCGGACCCTTCGCAGGTGAACTTTTTAGGAATGATTTCTCTGGAAGCAAAACTTGCGCTGCGAATCTCAAAAGAGATGGTGCCTGGCGGCTTTGTCCCGGTATAAGAGCGCAAAAAAACATGAGAGCGTCAACTGTTCCGAACCGATGCGGCCAGGAGGCCATAACTCGGCCAGTACAAACCGAACGCAGCGGGTGACTTTCATTCGGCCGGTGGCGCTCCTAAGCATGGCCCGACCCCGCGTAACTATCCTCGTCGTTCGCACTTGATATGGGATAATGCTCAAGAGTCTTTCTTCCAGCCAAGCTCGAAAGGAGCCTAAGGGAATCAACCTCGAATGAGTCGGAATTCTTTCTTTTTTGAGCATTATGGCCTCACCGAGAGGGACCTCGATCGGTATCTCGGAGCGGCGCTTTCGGCGGGCGGCGATTATGCCGATCTTTACTTTGAGTATCTTTCTTCGACCTCTCTGGCGGTCGACGAATCGATGGTGAAATCGGCGTCGCAAGGAATTTCCGTGGGATGCGGTATACGGGTCATCTCCGGCGAGCGGACCGGCTATGCCTATACCGACGATCTTTCTGCTAAGCGAATTCTGCACGCGGCGCGCACGGCGGCGCTTATCGCCAGTGGACCCGCCAAAACTCCCAGCGCGGGTTTTCAGCAGACGAGCGCACGCAGTCTGTATCCGGTAACGCTTCCTTCGGTTGACGCCGAAATTACGGCCAAGGTTGAACTGATAATGCGCGCCGATCGCGCCGCCCGCGCCTATGACGTAAGGATCAAAGAAGTGCGGGTCAGCTATGCCGACGAATTGAGA
>JAFAPG010000423.1 GCA_019247235.1 Acidobacteriota bacterium | reverse complement strand
ATCTGCGGATCGTCCAGCGCCTCTTGTTCTTCGCGCGCTTGCTCTGGGGAACGCTCGTATTCCTCGAGTAATTGGCGCGCACGCGCGGCATCCTCTTCTCTGACCAGCACCGACACGGCTCCAACCGGCAGCACATCAAGCGAGTTCTCGCCGACGACGTCGCAGTCAATGCCGACCGATTCAAGCAAGCCGCGAACCACCACGGCCTCTGCTTCCTGTTCAGTGTCAAAGATACGCACAAGTTTCTCATTGGGGACGGGCGAAGGTGATGCCTTCTCGGCCATGGGAACGTTGTCTCCTAGTCTTCGCTCTGATTTTAGATCTTCCACCCGAGTCTTGCCGATCGGGTCAAGGGGTCGCGGTTCGCGATGAAGCCGGGGGCGATCTGCCCATGGCTCTGAAGGGGAGCGAATCGTTCAGGAGAAAGGCGCAACGTTCGCTAAGACGAGCACATCTAATGCTTTCGTAGTCGGCGAAAAGGCGCTAGGATCAAGGGAAGGTGCCCCATTGGAAGATGCGCAAGCCAATGAAGTCCAACAGGAAGCGCAGAAGATTCGCCGCCTGCAAGTTATGATTAGCATGGTCATGTCCGTCATCAGCCAGGACCCGAATCTCACTGTCGAAGAGGCTTCGGAGCTGGTGGCTGGCACGAAGCGAGCGGCGCTGGCCATGTTTCCCGACAAAGAGCTCGCCTACGATATCCTCTACAAACCCCGGCTGCAACGGTTGATGAAAGAACGATTTCATTTGCAGTGAGGGCCCCCACGCGATGAAATCTGGCATTCTCTGGCTAATTGTTGTTGCGCTCCCAACCGTTTTGAGAGCCGATCAGAATCTTCAGGCACAAGGAACCCTGGAGCAGCTAGGAACCGTGCACTTCCCCTCGTCTTGTGCGGCATCGGTTGAAGCCGAGGTGGAGCGGGGCGTTGCCCTGCTGCACTCGTTCTGGTACGAGGAGGCGGAGAAGCAATTTACCGCCATTAAGAACAACGACCCGCGCTGTGCCATGGCCTATTGGGGTGTGGCGATGAGCCTCTGGCATCAGCTGTGGAACCATCCTGATGAGGCAACGCTCGATCGCGGGCGCGCGGAGTTAAAAAACGCGAGTAGGCTTGGGGCTTCACCTCGGGAGCGTGGTTATATCGCCGCCCTCGCCGTGTTCTACAACCATCGCGGAGGGTACGACAAGCGGGCCAGGGCATACGCGGAAGCCATGGAGAGGTTGTCGCGCGAGAACGCGGCTGATCAAGAGGCTGCGGCTTTCTACGCTCTGAGCTTGCTCGCGGCAGAGCCCGAGCATGACAAGGGTAATGGCAATCGCAAAAAGGCCGCTGAGGTGCTTGAGAAACTCTTTGCCGCAGACCCAAACCATCCCGGAGTGGTGCACTATCTCATTCATGCTTATGACACACCTGCGCTGGCCGAGCAAGGCCTTCCCGCTGCCAGACGCTATGCCCAGATTGCTCCCGCGGCGCCGCATGCCTTACATATGCCCTCCCATATCTTTGCTCGGCTGGGACTGTGGCAGGAGGACATCGCCTCAAATGTTGCCTCGATTGAGGCGACGCGCAAAGAAAGCGCCATGCATATGGGAGGTGAAGGCCATCAATTCCATGCCATGGATTATTTGCTCTACGCGTATCTCCAGAGCGGGCGTGATGGTGAAGCGCACAAGCTGATCGACGAGCTGAGAACCATGCCCCCGATGCGTGACATGTACAACATCGGCTTTGACCCCCGGTTAGCTGCGCTTTCCACATTCACTCCCGGATACGAGCTCGAACTGCATCACTGGAAAGAAGCCGAGAAGCTGCCGCTTGTCGAAGGCGCTACCCCACAAATGCAGGCTCCCGTATACGTGGCGCGCGTGATCGGAGCCGCCCGCCAGCATGATGGCGACGAGGCGCACCGGGCCATGGTCGAGCTTGAGCGAATCGAGAGCGAACTGGCCAGGACCGACAAAGGCGCCGCGGCCGACGTCAGGGAGCAGATTGCAACTGCTCGACCCTGGATTCAATACGCCGATCTAAAAACCGCACAGGCGGTGAAATCGCTGCGCTCACTGGCGGCAAAAAATTCAGCCATCTCCGAGATCAGCGAGCAAGTGCCAGCGCGGGAGATGCTGGCAGATTTGCTGCTTGAACTGAATCGCCCTCACCAAGCCATGGTGGAGTACGAGGCCGAGCTAAAAATAAATCCTGGCCGATTTAACGCCCTCTATGGCGCTGCCCAAGCCGCCGAGCGAATGGGCAATCAGCAGGGGGCGAAGCTGTATTACGCGCGCCTGGTGCGAAACTGTGAAGGCGGAAGCTCGGGCCGCGATGAACTGAAACATGCGCGCGCGGCCATTGCAGTCGAGGCCGAGCAAAAGGGCTCAGCTGGGCTTTCCTCGCCATGAAAATAGACCCGCAGTCACGTGGCCACCCGGGTTCGTGGAAAGCTAATTTTTCGGCAAAGCCTCGATACGCTCCAACTCAAAGGTCAGATTGGCAAAGCCGAGTTTGGATTGCATCTCCACTGGGATCTTTCGGCCGTCGTCTGAGAACCAAATCACCAAGCTCCCTTTTCCCTTCATCGGCCCGCCCACCGGCTCAACCTTTGCCCGTAAAGTAGAAAACTCACCCGCCCGGACTTTCACCGGTTCGCGACCCTCGACTCGCAGCGAAACGTCACTGGTTCTCCCGTTCTCGTTCACCGGAAAGAGCGAAGAATAACCGGGAGCCAGGGGGAGTGAGGCCACATAGAAGAAACCGCTGATCACGTCGGTCACACAGGCGGGAATAGGGAAATCTTGGCGCTGACTTTGGGAGGTCTTCAAATCCTTGG
>JAFAPG010000415.1 GCA_019247235.1 Acidobacteriota bacterium | reverse complement strand
GCTCACCAAAGTCACACTATGTTGCAACTCGAAATGCCAGAAAGCAATGACGCTCAGGCAATCAACAAAGCACTCGAGGACTTCAAAGTTCAAGACGGGGACAGGATTAGGATTTCTCCCATCCTGCCGTATTCGGAGAAGACGGTTTATCTCGACGGACACGTTTTCCACCCCGGAAAATACGCCTATCACGAGGGGATGAAGTTAACCGATCTCGTTCATTCCTACGGTGACCTGCTGCCCGAGCCTTACGCTCGACATGCCGAGATTGTGCGTCTTGAAGCGCCCGATTACACGCCCGTCGTTTTGGCCTTCAATCTGGGAGATGCCTTGGCGGGCAAGGCGCAGGATTTGACGCTAAAGCCTTTCGACACCGTGCGTATTTTTGGACGCTACGATTTTGAGGATCCACCTCTGGTGACATTGACAGGGGAAGTTCGCGATCCGGGTGACCACATCACCAATGGAGCGACCCGTCTTCGTGATGCGATCTATCTGGCCGGAGGTACCACGCCCGATGCAGAACTCGGAGATGCGCAAGTATTCCGGCCCGGTGAGGATGGCAAGCTAAAGGTTATCAACGTAAATTTGAGAAAGGCGCTCGACAACGATGCTAAAGAGAACGTTCTGCTGCAGCCTAAGGATCGCGTCTTCATTCATCGCAATCTGAGTAAAACTGATCCTCCCACAGTTGTCATTCAAGGCGAGGTTGCCAGACCGGGAAAATATCCGCTAGGCGAGGACATGACTGCCGCGGGTCTGGTGCGGGTAGCGGGGGGCTTCAAACGGGGAGCTTATATCGCAACCGCCGATCTTACGCACTATGAGGCTATCGAGGGCAGCGGGATTGCCGGCGAGACCGTCACGGTTCCGATTGGGAAAGCGTTATCGGGAGAGCCCGACACCGATGTGCGTTTGCATGATGGCGATGTTCTTACCATTAAACAGATCACGGGCTGGAGCGACGTCGGCGCCAGCATTACCGTCAAAGGTGAGGTGGTTCACACCGGCACTTACGGGATTCAGGAAGGTGAGCGGCTCAGTTCAATCCTGCTTCGCGCCGGCGGGTTTCGCGGGGATGCTTATCCGTACGGCGCCATTCTCGAAAGAAAACAGGTCCGTCAATTGGAAGAGCAGACTCGAGATCAACTCATTCGCCAAGTACGCATTGATGGAACCAATCTCACCCTAATTCCGGAAGGAGATATTGATCAGAAGATGGCAAAAGAGGCCGCCGTCAACCAGTGGCAGGCCGCTCTGCAGAAGCTGCAGAATGTACCACCGTCGGGGCGACTGGTGGTGCACATCACGAAAGATGTGAAACGTTGGGCGAACACACCTGCCGATATTCAGGTACGAGCCGGAGACATCATTTACATTCCCAAGCGTCCGAATTTTGTGATGGTGGATGGCTCAGTCTACAACCCAACGGCGGTCAGTTATAAACCTGGCAAAGATGCGGGCTGGTATCTCAGACAGGCGGGTGGTCCGACCAATACAGCCAACAAAAGAGCCGTATTCGTCATTCGCGCCGACGGTTCCGTCGCCGGCGGTTCCGGAGGTCTTTTTACCGGCGGTGTCGATCGCGCGGCCTTGCACCCGGGGGATCTAGTCATGGTTCCGGAAAAGGCGTTTAGCGGTACTACTAAATGGAAAGCCACTCTGGAATCTGCGCAACTCGCCTACGCCGTGGGCATCGCGATTCAAGTCGCGCGAAGCTTCTAGGCATTGCAATCTGATGTGCTGGCTTCACAGATGCTTCGCCACCCTCGCCTTGCTGGGGTTGCTACCTTGCACTCTTTGGGGACAAGATTTGCGCGGTGGAGATAAAAGAATGGGTGTAGCGACTCTGCCGGACGCGCCCAATACCGCTGTTGATCAGCTTCAAAGCCCATTCGGCGACGATCAACTCTCAAAAGGTCCTAAGGTTCAAGAACTACGCGACCCCAACGAGCTGGTGCCAGGTGAAGATCCGGAAAATCGTCTGATGATTCCCTTCCTCAAGCATCTGGCCAATGACCAGCGCGTCTTCTGGACAGCGCCCATGCACTTGCAGATGCGGGACCTGGCATGGATTACACCTGTGCTGGGGGTTGTCTCCGGAGCTGTCGCAAGCGATAGCTGGATGGCGAAGCAGATCCCTTTGCGGGAAGTCGAAACCAGCAAGAAATTTTCTAATTACGCCGCCTACTCTTTGATTGGTACTGGTGCGGCATCGTTCCTGTTGGGGCGCACACTCGGGAACGATCAAATGTCGGAGGCGGGGTTGCTCAGTGGAGAAGCCTCGATTAATAGCGTCGCTGTTGCCGCGCTGTTTAAAACTATCACCCGTCGGCCTCGTCCCTACCAGGCCCATGGTAGCGGCCGCTTCTTTCAAGGCGGGAGCTCGTTTCCGTCGGAGCACGCCGCCCTAGCCTGGTCGGTTGCCAGCGTATTGGCGCATGAGTATCCCGGCCCACTAACCAAGATCTTGGCCTACGGGTTGGCAGCGGGCGTCGACGCTACGCGGGTTACAGGACAGCAACATTTTCCTTCCGATGTTATTGTTGGCAGTGCCTTGGGTTGGTGGTTCGGGCGACAAGTCTATCGGGCGCATCACGATAGCGACTTGGGCGGTGCTGCTTGGGGCAACCTGCTGCCGGATGGTGGCGGTGATCGAAATTCCAACCCAGAAAATATGGGCTCACCCTATGTGCCTCTCGACAGTTGGATTTACCCTGCGTTAGAGCGTCTAATTGCTCTGGGGTACATTAAAAACGCTTTCTTGGGAATTCGGCCTTGGACACGCATCGAGTGTGCCCGAATGCTTGAAGATGCCGAACAGCAAATCGACGGCGACCGAGACCAGCCGGATCGCCAGGCGACCCGCATTTACGAGGACCTTGCCCGGGAACTGTCCGAAGAAACCGCTCGTCTAAATGGATCGCCTAACCTAGGTGCAAACCTGGACTCGGTTTACACCAGAACCACCAACATCTCCGGTTCTGCATTGCGAGACGGGTATCATTTCGCTCAAACCATCACTGACGATTATGGGCGCCCTTATGGGGGTGGCTTTAACGCGATTGCGGGGATCACCGCTCACGCAGTAGCAGGTCCGATCTCAATAAGCTTTCGCGGAGAATATCAGCACGCGCCCGCTATCGGTTCTTCGCCCCTCAGTGTTCTTGACCAGATTGCCGCTGCCGACCATGACCTGCCTGTATCAAACGCTTATGCCGGTGCCAATCGTTTACGACTGCTCGATAGTACGGTTGCAGTAACTTTTCACAACATCCAAGTCTCGTTTGGCAAGCAGAGCCAATGGCTGGGCCCCGGAGAGAGCGGCGCCTTACTGTTCAGCAACAATGCTGAGCCCATGCCCATGGTAAAGATTGATAGCGTTTCTCCGTATGAAATTCCCTTACTATCTCGACTGTTGGGACCCGCCCGAAGCGAATACTTTATTGGGCAGCTCTCTGGCGACGAATTTGAATTCAATGGTCATACCGGACAGCTCGTGGGCCCCGGTAACGTAAACCCGCAGCCGTTTCTTCAGGGCGTAAAGATAGGATTTAAGCCAACATCGAACTTTGAATTTGGCCTCGGAGCCACGGCACAGTTCGCCGGACCCGGACTGCCCTTTACATGGCACAACTTTCTGCGAACCTTCTACTCGCACGTACCAGGGGGCGATAACCCCGGCAAGCGGTTGTCTTCCGCTGACTTCAGTTATCGCGTACCTGGCCTCCGGAATTGGCTGACCGTCTACTCCGATACTTTAGTGGTTGACGAGTACTCACCCATTGGATCGACTCGAGCTACGGTTAATCCCGGCTTCTATGTGCCTCAGATCCCCAAGCTGCACAACTTATCCCTGCGTGCCGAGGGCGTACGTGAACCGCTTACGAATGAGTTTGTTCCTGGATTTGTCTACTACGGCATACGACGCTTCCTGGCGGGATACACCAATAATGGGACTCTGCTGGGGAGTTGGATAGGTCGAGCCGGGCGAGGCGGGCAAGGTTGGCTGACCTATTCGTTTTCAGCCCGATCGAACCTGCAGTTCGGTTATCGACTCCAGGAAGTGTCAAAGGATTTTATTGCTGGGGGTCGTCTGGCCGACTATTTTTGTAAAACAAACCTGAAATTAGGGGCCAACGTCGATGCTGCTGGTGCGATTCAGTATGAGCAGTGGAGATTTCCCGTGCTAGCTTCGAACCAACAAAGCAATCTGAGCGCGTCATTCCAACTGACCTTCTATCCTCATTTTGCCAAGAAGAACTAGGAGTTCAATGCATAATCGCGGGCTGACGATGAAAGTGAATGTCCAAGGTCGGGGTTCGGAATGAGTCTACCGAACGAATCCGTTCGAGTCGCCCACAATGGCCGGGATGGCGAGCACGCCGTTTCCGGGCATAGTCCAGCTTCGGCTCGACAGGACAAGGCACAATGGCTGTGGCTTATTTGGGGAGAGAGAAGTCTGTTATGGCGAGTGACTTTGTACGGGCTGCTGATATCGATTGTGACTAGCTTTCTGATTCCCAGCCGATATCAATCCACAACCAGGTTAATGCCTCCGGACACGCAGTCGGGGTCGGGCATGGGCCTGGCGATGATTGCGGCGCTCGCGGGAAGTGGATCGGGATCGAGCGGCCTCAAGGCTTTGGCGGGAGATTTTTTGGGTGTAAAAAGCTCCGGAGCGCTATTCATGGAAATCATGAAAAGTCGCACGGTGCAAGATCGGTTGGTAAATCAATTTGACCTGCGCAAGGTGTATTCCGAGCGGCTGTGGGAAGATGCGCGTATTGACTTGACCAAAAGAACAGACATATCGGAAGACAGGAAGAGCGGGGTTCTTAGCATAACCGTAGCGGATAGGAATCCTCGGCGTGCTGCTCAGCTTGCCCAAGCGTACGTTGACGAGTTAGATCGTCTCGTTGCCGAGGTCTCAACCTCCTCTGCTCGTCGAGAACGGATGTTTATTGAGCAGAGATTAAAAAGCGTAAAACAGGACTTAGATAAGGCTTCGCAACAATTTAGCGATTACGCAAGCAAAAATAGTACCTTGGACATCAAAGATCAGGCCAAAGCTACGGTGGAGGCGGCGGCCAGATTGCAGGGCGCCTTTATCGCCGCCCAATCGGAACTTGAAGGACTGGAACAGATTTATTCGTCCAATAACGTTCGCGTGCGTTCGACACGGGCCCGGGTGGCAGAACTGCAGCATGAACTGCAGAAAATGAGCGGGAGCGGTGTTTCCGCGCCCGATGACGGGCGAACCGACTTGCCTTCTATTCGATCGCTGCCTATTTTAGGAGTTCGTTGGGCCGATCTTTATCGTGAAGTGAAGGTGCAGGAAACCGTTTACGAGCTTCTGACCCAGCAATATGAGGTGGCTAAGATCCAGGAGGCCAAATCGATCCCCACAGTAAAGGTCCTCGACGCGGCAAACGTTCCAGAACGCCGGTCGAGCCCGCGCCGTGCCTTCGTCACCTTATTCGGCACAACCTTCGCGCTTGCCGCTGGACTGTTTTGGATTATAGGTCGCAAGAAGTGGCATGACGTAGATCCTGAGGACCCTAGGAAGCAGCTGAGCATCGAAGTCGTCAAGCAGCTAAAGTCGACCGCACTTCGGATGCATCGAAACGGTTCCCATCCGGAAAAGGTACGGACATCGGGTTAAACCCTCGAACGGCTGCAACCTTCGAGCCCATCCATTGAGGAGAACACTATGGCTGCTCAGTCAAGCGTACCCGTTCCGCACGGAGACTGGGACGAATTAGCGCACCTGGATCCGCTTTGGGCCATTCTCACTGACAAAGAGAAAAAATTCGGTAAATGGAATCCGGAAGAGTTCTTCGCTTCTGGTCAGGCGGAAATCGACGTTTTGATGGAATCTTGTGGTTTGCCGCGCGGCGACCATGGTCGAGTGCTGGATTTTGGTTGTGGTGTAGGCCGGCTTTCACGCTCCCTTCGGGCATACTTTGGGGAGGTGCACGGTGTAGACATTTCAGAAGAAATGATTAGGTTAGCCAAGGAGTTCAATCCGAACTGCAGGTTTGTAGTCAATCAGGCGGATAATCTTAAGCTGTTCGCGGATGAATTTTTCGATTTTGTCTATTCCAACCGCGTTCTGCAACACCAACCGAGTCAAGAGCTAGTTGCACGCTACCTACGTGAGTTCGCGCGAGTGGTTAAGCCGCAAGGAACCATTGTCGTGCAAATTCCCTACAAGTTGCGCCTGCGTCGTGTCCTCGAACCTCGCCGTAGAGTGTATTCATTTCTCAAAACAGTCGGCTTTTCCCCAAGTTTTCTTTATCGCAGGTTACATTTGAATCCCATCCATAACTGTTGCATGACTCCAGAAAACGTGCACAGCGTTTTGTCCAGCGCGGGCGCACGTGTGCTGCGCTCGTACCCGGATCACTACAATGAGTACAGCATGAGTTACATTGCTGTAAAAGTCTCGCCTCTGTAATCAACGAACACCTAAATGTTGCAAGAATTGCGACTTTCGAGGCTCTGGCAGCACTCTCTGGTTCACAATACAATTTCCTTATTTGGCGTCCAGGCGGCCAACTATTTAATCCCACTAGTGACGGTTCCCTATCTCGCGCGGGTGCTCGGTGCAAGGGGGTGGGGCGTAGTAGCGTTCGCCCAATCGTTTGCCTTTTATCCGGCTCTGCTGGGTGAATACGGATTTATGTTCTCCGGAACCCGGGAGGTTGCGCGAAATCGCGAGAGCAGAACAAGACGAGGGGAAGTACTGGCCGGTGTTCTGGGCGCCAAAGTGCTACTGGCGTGTGCCTCGGTAGCGATCGCACTGCTGATTAGAAATTGGATTCCTATTTTGAAACACGATCCATTGCTTTTTTGGGCCGCCATTTTTTTGGCTTTAGCACAAGCTTTCAACATGATGTGGTTTTTTCAGGGTATCGAGCGAATGCGCCTGGTAGCTGCGCTCGATATTTCCTCTAAAGCGCTTGGAGTGCTGGGCATTCTTGTTTTTGTTCATTCCGCCAACGATGGCTGGCTAGCCCTTGCCGTGCAAGCCGCCGCGTGTTTTGTTTCCGTGCTGGTGGGGCTCGGTTTGGCCTACCGCAGCTTGAGCTTCCAGTTGCCAAGCTGGTGGTCGGTAAGCAGCGCCCTAAGAATGGGATGGACAATGTTTCTGTTCCGAAGTTCCGTGACTGTCTATACCACGGGCAACGCCTTTCTGTTAGGACTGTTTGTTCGCCCAGAGTTCGTTGGCTACTACGCGGGTGCCGAAAAAATATGCAAAGCCCTTTTGGGTTTGCTTCATCCAGTAAGTCAAGCTCTTTATCCTCGAATCAGTTACTTAGTGCAACACTCAAGGAAGCGTGCCGCTCAGCTGGCAAATCTGTCGGCTGTAATCATGGGCACAGGTGGGGCGCTGATTGCTGTGGCAACGTTTATCATGGCTCCTATGCTGATTCGGCTGATTCTAGGAACGGGCTTTGCGCCTGCAGTGCCGGTCCTTCGTGTTTTGTCTTTATTGATTCCCTTGATTTCGCTCAGCCTCGTATTTGGCATTCAATGGATGCTGCCATTGGGGCTTGAAAGTTTGTGCAACCGGGTTACATTGACGGCTGGTGTGATCAACATTGTCCTAGCGGCAATATTAGCTCCTTTGTATTCGAGCATCGGAATGGCGTGGGCGGTGGTTTGTGCGGAGCTGTATGTGTGTGGCGGTGTCTATCTCTCGTTACGACTGAGGGGCTTAGATCCGCATTCATATTCGTTAGCTGCGGGTGAGCAGATCGCCATCTAATGCAGGTGCGGGCTGGTTCAAGGCAGCGTGCAGCATGAGCTCGAGTGAAACAACGTCGATCATGGAGCTCTTGAGACCTATTCCGCTTGATCCCCTGCCCCCAGAGCCCTTGGTCTCGATACTCATCGCTAACTACAACTATGCGCGATTTGTAGGCCAGGCGATCGAAAGCGTTCTTGGGCAGTTGTACCATAACTTCGAAGTAGTCATCTGCGACGATGGATCAACCGATGAGTCATGGCAGGTCATTGAAAGTTATACTCGACGCGACCCCCGAGTCCGTGCTGTTCGACAGGCAAATGGTGGACAAGGCGCAGCTCTTAATGCGGCCCTGAGTGTCAGCCGGGGAAAAATTGTTTGTCTACTTGATTCTGATGATTCGTGCCTGCCCCAGAGATTACAGGTTGTGGTCGAGGCCTTTCAACATAGAGCGGAAAGCGGTCTCCTCATGCATGGACTTTACCTGGTGGATAAAGGTAATCGTCGCGAAGGCGTGGTTCCTTTATTCCGTCAATTACCCTCAGGTTGGCTGGGTCCTCACGCATTGCGAAGGGGCGGTGACCTCACATGGATGGTCACGAGCAGTTCTGCCATCTGCTTGCGGCGCGAGATCGCGGAACGGGCGGCGGCTCGAGCGACAGAGTTTCGGATCAGTGCTGACTGCGGCATTTTCTCGCTTGCCATCTTAATGACCCCCATGATCGGTCTTTCTGTGCCCTTGGGCGCCATGCGGGAACACTCCGCAAATAATCTGTCTACCTCGTTCATCACCCAAGCCTGGTTAGACCGGCACGTAAAGATTCTCGAACAGGCCTGGAACGCGCAACGCAGCTATCTGGCAGACCTTGATCCACGGCTCATGAACGAGCTGTCGCCGTTAGACACGGGCTTGCTAGTTCCAATGATGCGCTATATCGGCGCAAGCTTTCGCGGAGAACAGCGAATCAGCAGTTATCGCAATTTTGTGGATAATAAAAGCTTTCCTGGGCTACCTCTCATAACGCGAAGTTTTTGGAAAGCATCGATCCTGGTTCCACGTTGGTTGTTCGCTCGCGCGCTGTGGGTTCTTTGGGGACGAAACAGATTGCGACGATGGGCCAGTTGGATTGCTATGGAGCTCAGGTCAAGAGCACGGATCCTTGCTAACTCCGAACCCACTAG
>JAFAPG010000414.1 GCA_019247235.1 Acidobacteriota bacterium | reverse complement strand
CGATCATTCCAAGAATTTGGCTTTTGCCAATGGGCTTGACGATAGACGTGCCCTTGAACACATGAAGAAGATTCGAGCGGCCGACCAAGCCATCGAGGGGATCCGCATTTTAGCCGGCGTTGAGGTGGATATTCTCGCTGACGGCTCTCTCGACCTTTCCCATTCCGTTCTCGAGCAGCTTGATATCGTCATTGCCAGTGTGCACTCTCATTTCAATCAAAACGTGGAACAGATGACAGCGCGTTTGTTGCGCGTCCTCGAGAATCCCCAGGTCTCGCTCATCGGACATCCTACCGGCCGCATGCTATTGCGGCGTGAAGGTTACGACTTTGATATGGAGGCAATCCTTCAGGCCGCGGCTCGCCATCGAGTGGCCATGGAGCTGAACGCTTATCCCGACCGGTTGGATCTTGGCGAGCGTCACTTGCGCATGGCCAAACAGCACGGAGTAAAAATCGTAATTAACACCGATTCTCACCATACCTCGCATTTGGAAAAAATCCGCTTTGGCGTACTGCAGGCCCGTCGAGCGTGGTTGACCCCGGCAGATGTCCTAAATACCCTGACCGAAGCCGACTTTCTGAAGGCTATTAAGCACCAGTGGCCGGCCAACTGACCACCCCAGCTCAGGTCGCAGTACAATCTCCCGAGTAGGAGGCCGTATGTCTGAAACTCCGGTCACACCCTCGGCACCCGAGGCTTCACCCACCCAAGATCAGCCAACCGACTTCGATATCGGGGAAGAGTATGGAACCGCTCGTAAGAACCTCCCACCGGCTAAGATCGTAGCCATCTGCGTGGCCGTGGTGGCGGCCATTACAGCCGTCTACGCACTCACCCACCGAGCCCATGCACGCTCAACCGGTACTATCGAGGAGGTCGTAGCCGTGCCCATGCCCGGCGAAGACATGGTCATGGTCGCAGTCAACCTGTCGGTCCAGAATCGTGAGCTCAAGCCTGCTTGGATCAAGTCCATCCAGCTGGCGGCCGACGTAGGAGGAAATAAGCTCAGTGATGATGCGGCTCCGGCGGTTGACGTCCAACGTTACTTCCAAGCCATGCCGGATTTGAAACAGCATGCGCTCAATCTACTGACGC
Organism: Acidobacteriota bacterium; assembly: GCA_019247235.1. GTDB lineage: Bacteria > Acidobacteriota > Terriglobia > Terriglobales > Acidobacteriaceae > Gp1-AA145. The sequence goes on along the minus strand of JAFAPG010000414.1, from coordinate 2,932 downwards.
CCGAAACGCGAATCGATCCCGGAGCCAGGATTCAAGGAACGGTGGTTGCGAGCTTTCCCGTGAAGGCGGACGCTTTCGCTGCGCGAAAGTCTCTGACGGTAATTATCACGCCGTATGACGAGCTGCCAGTCGTGATCACCCGGTGACCACCGGCTCTGGCATTTAGAACTTGAGCTTCATCAGACGCAACGAATTGCTGATGACTGAAACCGAACTGAAGCTCATGGCGGCCGCCGCAAGAATCGGACTTAAAAGGAATCCGAAGACGGGATAGAAAAGACCGGCCGCCACCGGAACACCCAGCAGGTTATAAAAGAACGCGAAGAACAGGTTCTGACGAATATTTCTCATGGTCGCCTGGCTGAGTTTGCGGGCGCGAATGATCCCGGAAAGGTCACCCTGGAGAAGAGTGATGCCGGCGGTTTGAATGGCCACGTCCGTCCCCGTTCCCATAGCAATTCCGACGTTGGCTGCGGCCAAGGCAGGAGCATCGTTCACCCCGTCCCCCGCCATGGCAACGACTCGTCCTTGGTGTTGCAACCTACGTACCACCTCAGCTTTTCTCTCCGGCAGCACCTCAGCTTCGAACTCTTCAATTCCCGCCTGTTGAGCCGTCGATCGCGCCGCCGCCGGATTGTCCCCGGTGAGCATCACAATAAGCAAGCCCCGGGACTTGAGTTCTTGAACGAGCTGGGGAATGCCCGGTTTGAGCGGATCCTCAACGGAAATCCAGCCAACCAACTCGCCTTCAATCGCAACTCCGGTGCTCGAGACCCAGCTCGAGAGCCCCTGATCTAAAGGCGTGGGGAGGCGAACGCCCAAATCAGACATCAACGCTTGATTCCCTAACCCCGTAAACTTACCGTCGACCACACCGGTAATCCCCTTCCCGGCATGGGACTGGAACTGTTCGACCCTTCCGAGCTTGAGACCCTTGTCTGCCGCCGCGGCCAAAATGGCTCGAGCCAGCGGATGTTCACTCCCGCGTTCAAGAGTTGCAATGATACGTAATAGCTCAAGCTGCGAGATCGTCCCGATTGCCTGAATGTCGCTGAGCCGAGGTTCACCCTTGGTTAGGGTCCCGGTCTTATCCACTACCAGAGTGTCTACCTTTTCAAGCTCTTCCAGAGCATCGGCATTCTTGATCAGCACTCCCACCCGCGCGCCTGTGCCGCTCGCCACCATAATGGCCATGGGAGTTGCGAGGCCTAAAGCGCAAGGACAGGCGATGATGAGTACGGCTACGGCATTCACGATGGCATGAGCCAGCCGAGGCTGTGGACCACGGGTTGCCCACACCATGAAGGTCAAGAGCGAGACCAGGACTACGGCGGGTACGAACCACCTGGCGACCGCGTCGGCCAGGCGCTGGACCGGGGCGCGACTGCGTTGCGCTTGACTTACCATGGCGACAATCTGCGCCAGCAGTGTGGCCTCCCCCACCCGTTCGGCGCGCATGAGAAACGAACCCGAGGTGTTCACGGTTGAACCAATGACCCGATCGCCCGGAGCTTTCTGAACAGGGAGAGATTCCCCGGAGATCATCGATTCATCGATCGAGCTGCCGCCCTCAACCATGACTCCATCGACTGGAACCTTTTCTCCCGGGCGCACGCGCAGGAGATCTCCCACTAGCACCTGGTCCAGAGCCATGTCTTCTTCGATTGCGTTACGCACTACCCGCGCCCGGGGTGGAGCGAGACTCAGCAATGCGCGAATCGCATCTCCGGTTCGTTCGCGGGCGCGAATCTCGAGAATTTGACCCAGCAGCACCAGGGTAATGATGGCGGCTGCAGCTTCGAAGTACACCGCTGGTCTGCCGCTCATATCGCGAAATGATTCAGGAAATAAACCGGGAGCGGCGGTTGCAATCAGGCTGTATGTGTAGGCTACGCCCGTACCCATGGCGATGAGCGTGAACATGTTGGCTGACCGGTTCACGACCGAAGTCCAGCCGCGAACCAAGAACGGCCAGCCACCCCAGAGGACCACCGGAGTGGAGAGGAGCAGTTCCAACCAAGGCAGCCATCGACCGGAAAGCGAGTGCTGAAAAAATGTGCCGGGCACCATGGCCATCATGGCCAGTCCCAGCAGCGGAGCGGTAAGAACGAAACTCCCCCAGAATCGTCGCTTCATGTTGTCCAGTTCCGACCGATCTTCGACCAGTGAGGCGGTTCGGAGCTCAAGCGTCATGCCGCAAATGGGACAGCTTCCCGGTTGCTCCCGCACGACCTCGGGGTGCATTGGACAGATGTAGTGATGAAGAGTCGAGGGAATCTCCGGTTCAAGCGCCATCCCACAACTAGGACAAGCGCCGGGCTTGTCTTCCCGAACTGCCGGGCACATCGGGCAAACGTAGATGACTCGCCTCGCCGAGGCGCTCTCTGGACGGCTTGGGATTGCTACTGGCAACGATAGTTTGTGGAGATAATGTTGAGGATGTGCTTCAAACTCTCGCAAGCAATCATGACTACAGAAGAGGTATGTTATACGGGCGCGCTCGGTGCGATAGGCTGTGCTCTCAGAAATGCTCATTCCGCACACAGGATCGCGCTTGTCCGAGCTCTGCACTGGCAGCTCTAATGCCGCCGGCCCCGTCGGACCGAGCGTCACCAAATTGGAAGCAGAGGCTTTGCGATGAAGATACTGATCCGGGTTCGCCGCGAATTTGTGCGCACATCCGGCACAGCAAAAGAAATAGGACGAGCCGGCATATTCAAGCGTGTGCTTCGCCGATAGAGGGTCGACGATCATCCCGCATACAACATCTTTAATCTGCCCAGAGGTACCTGCACTCGTCATTCATTTATCCTGAACCACTTATCGTGATTAACCACGGTCGCACTCCCGCGTCCTTCCTTCCATACAGAAAGGTTTTGAGGGCGGAGAATAGGGCTCTCCTGCTAGATTGATTCACCAGAACACCGATGGG
>JAFAPG010000411.1 GCA_019247235.1 Acidobacteriota bacterium | reverse complement strand
CGTCGTGTCCAGCGCAACGACGAAATCCAGATCCTCCGGGAAGCGCTCCTTCAATTGCTCCATCAGCTTCCTGACTCCGGCTGCAGCCTCAACCGCGTTGGATCCCGGCAACTGATATGCAGCAATCACCGCGCTTGTCTTGCCATTCAAGCGTCCGGCAACACTGTAGTCCTGGGCACCGAGTTCGATGCGCGCCACGTCTCTGACGCGGACGATGCCCCCGTCGGGTGTCTCGCGCAGGACGATCTGGCCGAATTGTTCCGGTGAGACTAGCCGACCCTGTGCCAAGACTGTGTAGGTGAATTCCTGGCCCTTCGGTGCGGGCTCGCCACCGGCCTTGCCCGCCGGGTTCACGGTATTTTGGGCTTGAATGGCGCTGACGATTTGCGGAACTGTGATGCCCAGCTTAGCGAGAGCGTCGGGGTTCACCCACAATCTCATCGCATATTGGCCAGCACCAAAAACCTGCACGTTGCCAATCCCGGGCGATCGCAAGACTGGATCTGCTAGGTTGATGTAGGCATAGTTGGCCAGAAAAGTCGGATCGTAGGTTCCATGTGGCGAATAGACCGCGATCAGAACTAGAGGGGCAGTGACTGATTTTCGAACGGTGACTCCGTAATTAGTAACTTCTGGAGGGAGCTGAGAGGCGGCCTGCGTTTCTCGTGATTGTGCCAAGATGAAATCAGTATTTGGATCGGTCTTCTGGTCAAAGTTGACGATCAAGCTCGTACTGGAACTTCCTGTGGCATTTAGGGAGTACATGTAATTCATGTTGTCCACGCCGTTCATCTGCTGTTCGAGCGGGGTGGCAACGGCCTGTTCCAGTGTCTGAGCATCCGCTCCAACATACGTAGCCAAGATTTGAATCTCCGGCGGAGCGATGTTTGGAAATTGAGCAACGGGCAAATTAAGAACGGTAAGCGAGCCGACCAGCACCAAGACAATCGAGATCACGATCGCGACGATAGGCCGATTGATGAAAAATTTGGACATGAAATCACCTGCTCATCGCTTCCGTATTGAATGGTTTCGGATTGACGTGGATACCAGTGCGCACCTTCTGAACTCCTTCGGCAACCACCCGGTCACCCGGATTGAGGCCACTTGCGATCACCCAGCGCCGATCGATCTGGGGCCCTACCATCACTGGCCGGACGGTTACCTTGTTGTCGGCGTCAAGGACTGCCACTTGATAACCACCCTGGAGTTCGGAAACGGCACGCTGAGGAACCAGCAGCGCGCGCTCTTCTGTCCGGATTACTGCACGAATCTTGGCGTAACCACCCGGTTTCAGAATGTTGTTAGGATTGGGAAAAAGTCCGGCGAGCCGGATTGCGCCCGTGGTCTAATTAATCTGTCGGTCGGAAAAATAGAAAGTCCCCTCGTGTGGGTAGGTTGAACCATCCGCCAGAATGAGATGAAGGCGTAATTTCTTATCGGCCTCCCACCGACTGGTCTCCGTCGGGAAGCGATTGCGCCATTCAAGATACTGAGCCTCGCTGACGGTGAAATATGCTTTGATCGGATCTAATGTAGAAACGGATGTGACCACACCGCTGCCTGGACTAACCAAAGCGCCCACCTGGAGCTGCGCCTGGCCGGCGACACCATCAATCGGCGCAACCAAACGCGTGAATTCGAGGTTAATCTTCGCTGTCTCAACGGCCGCCTCGTAGGTCTTGATTTGCGCTTTGGCCGTTTCAACAGTCGCCAGGGCAGCCAGATTATTCTGAACGGCGTTGTCGAGATCTTGCTGGCTGGCCGCCTGCTCTTTCGCGAGAGGTGTATAGCGTTCCACGTCAAGTTCTGTGCGCCGTTGCACTGCCTGTGAGTTGGCCAGCATGGCTTTCGCCTGAGCCAACTGCCCTTGGGTCTGATCGAGCGCCGCCTGAAAAGGACGAGGGTCAATCTGAAACAGGAGCTGACCTTGCCTGACGAACCTGCCCTCTTGATATCCCTGCTTCAGCAGGTATCCCGTAACCTGTGCCCTCACGTCGGCGTTGACCAGACCGTCGAGTGTCCCGATGAATTCGCCATAGATCGGCACATCTTCCTGCTGAATTTGCAACACCTCGACGTCCGGCAAAGCGAGCGATGGAGATCCCATTGCGTGTTTGTATGGATGAATGGCTCCAACGAGCAGTCCAATCATGAGCAAGAGGAAGGCTCCCCCGCCCAGAAGATAAACTTTGGGTATTTTCCTCCAGTTGATCTGCATCGCGCAGCTCCTAGTAACGTCGAGATGGAATGGGGACCCTGATGGGCAGGATGATTAGGCCAGAAGCCCGGAAGGGAGTCTATTAGACCATGGTATTGACTGATACTTTCGTCCAATAGGTTTCTGATTCTGGACTGAATAATCTGGAATCGCTCTTTTCGTGGAGGCCATCAATGAGGACGGATCTGAAACTTAGAATCGGTGTGTTCTTGGGTTTTGTGTTGGCTGTGGCTGTTGCAGCCCTCAGCCAAAACAAGTCCGCTTCAAACGCAATCGACGCTAAATTCGGCGAAGTCGAGGGTTTCAAAATCCACTACCTGACGGCTGGCCACGGGCCTGCCGTAGTCCTTCTCCATGGCTACACGCAAACTTCGCGCATGTGGAGGCCCTTGATTCCGAAGCTTGCGAGTACGTTCACCGTAGTTGCTCCAGACTTGCCTGGCATCGGTGATTCGGACATCCCAAAGGATGGCCTCGACATGAAAACTGCAGCCATTCGCATCCATGCACTCGTCAAGTCACTCGGGATCAACAAAGCTAGAGTTGTCGGCCACGACATTGGTCTTATGGTGGCATACGCCTATTCAGCGCAGTTCCCGAACGAGGTCGAGAAGCTCGTGGTCATGGATGCTTTTCTACCCGGCGTGCCGGGATGGGAATTGGCCTATGACAGCCCGAATTTCTGGCATTTTCGATTTCATGGCCCCACACCCGAGGCCCTGGTCCAAGGAAGGGAGAAGGCGTACTTTGCCTATTTCTGGAACGACTTGGCCGCAGATAAAACCCGCTCTCTTTCAGAGACCGATCGTGCTTCGTATGTGGCTGCTTATTCCCGCCCAGGGCGGATGCGAGCAGGGTGGGCATACTTTGCTTCTTGGCCCGACACAGCAAAAGACTTCGCGCAGATGGCTCAGATACAGTTGACCATGCCCGTCCTATCGATCTCAGGCGAAAAGGCAAGTGCCGCCATCCTCAGCCCACAGATGAAGCGAGTAGCGAAAGACGTCAAGGTGGTCGAATTGAAAGGTAGTGGCCATTGGCTAATGGAAGAACGGCCGAAGGAGACCATGGACGCACTTGTCGACTTTCTCTGAGATGTGAATCGCCACTCCGGTGAAGTCTTCGCTGGCTTGATGGAGACCATTATGAAAAATGTTTTGTTGCTTGCGCTGACTGCTCTCGTCGCCACGTGCAGCGCGACTGCGCCGACAGTTCCCCAACTTCGTTTGACGCCTACGGAGATCCTGAATGGAGACAAGGGTGAAAGCCAGATCGGGAGTTCGAAGCTTGTCGGAGTGCATACGAAGATTTTGTCCGGCGACCCCGCCACTGCGGGTTTTTATTCTATTTTGTTATTCGTACCGCCTCACACCACTATTCAAGCTCATTCGCATCGTGACGACCGAATGGCCACTGTCGTTTCCGGCACTTGGCATTTGGATATGGAAACCGGTTCGATGAAAAGCTCTCAAGACCCTCCCTATAAGCAGCGTCTATTCAGAGCCGGGTGGATTGAATCATTTTGCTTGTACAGCTGAAGATTCCGTCATCGTGCATATCTCTGGGTTTGGTGCCGCCGACACGCGCTATTTCAACCCTGCGGACGATCCGGGGACTTCGAAAAAATCGGAGTAACAAATCCTTGGAA
>JAFAPG010000403.1 GCA_019247235.1 Acidobacteriota bacterium | reverse complement strand
AAAACCTTTCGCGACTCCATTCAGGAGACTGCAGCATCGCTGCGGGTAGGCAACGGGCTCGAAGAAGGAGTGCAGATGGGCCCGGTCATTACCGGGGAGAGCAAGACGCGGGTCGAATCCTTCGTCGAGCTGGGGTCGCGTCACGGCGCCAAAATCATCCTTGATGGCCGGAGGCCCCGCATTAAAAACGGGGAAGAAGGGTTTTTCGTAAAACCCACGATTTTGGACGATCTACCCGCGGAAAGCAGCTTGGTCGAGAGCGAGATTTTTGGTCCGGTTCTAAGCTTAATGCATGCTCCCGATCTAGATACTGCGCTCGACTTTGTGGCTCGCTCCAGTTACGGTAACCAAGCCTCGCTTTTTACTTCCAGCGGTGCCGCTGCCCGCCGTTTTCGGTACGAAGCGCCCGCCGGCAATATCGGTATCAATATTGGTGTAGCCGCGCCCATGGCATATTTTCCCTTTAGTGGCTGGAAGGACAGCTTCTTCGGCGTTCTGCATGGTCAAGGGAAAGACGCGGTCGAGTTTTACACCGAGAAAAAGATCGTGATCGAGCGCTGGGCGGCCGATTTCTCTCGAAAGTTTTGAGGTTTCAGCCGGCACGATTAGATGTCTGGCTGGCCGCTGCTACGTGCCGGGCTCAATGCCCGTCCATCTTTGGCATGTTCGATTTTAATAGGCCCGTTGACATTGTGTACTCTAATTGGATTGCCTCCGCTACCTAATTCCCCGCGTAACCAGTGGCCGACAAAGCCCCGATTATCAGCCTGCAAACCAAAGTCGTTTTGAATGCTTCCGTGGACGGTACTGGCATCAATCCTGGCGTTCGCGTCGGAAGGTAGCGTGAGACGCACCCGTCCATTCACAGAAGAAAGCTCGAGCGGACTGTTCTCGACATGGTCGAAACTTGCCTCGAGAAGGCCATTGACTGTCGACAGCTTCACAGATCCTGAAAGCCCACGCGCGGCAAGCTTCCCGTTAATGCACGAAGCGCGAACCTCACCGGTCGAACCGCTCACGTCTAAGGCGCCATTAATCACTGTAATTCCGTCCAGATGGGCATTACGGGGAACGCTAAGAGTGTATTCAACCGCCGCAACCATCGCTCCGTGATGATCTGGGCGATACACGGTTTGCTCGTTATGATACTGCGTACGAATGGATAAGAAGTCGGGGCGATCGTTGATTTCAATCTCCACGGTTTTGAGTTCTTCCGCATCGAATGCCCGTTTGATGGCATCGAGTTTCACTTCATTTTGGTCCCAGGCCGTAATATGTGCAGCCCCATTGATGTTCTCGAGCTTGATCGTGCCGTTCGCAGTCAAGGGATAGGTGCGATGCAACTCTTCGGTGACGGTTCGATCGCTATCGTCAGCGTGAGCGACAACATTCAGGAGAAGCGCGACTGTAATGCCGAGAACTACTCCCGCCCAAGTGGCAGTTCGACGATTCGCCTCCATAACCAACCTCCTTTGATACGCCTTTGGACGATTGAGAGCCGCGATCGTGAGCCAGGTAAGAACTTTCTCGAGAGCTCGATGCCAGGCGCGAGTGGGGTTCCCGAAACGCGCATCCGTAAAAGGGCAGTCGCCAGAATTTCTCCACAATCCTCAGCAGAGAACGCTTGACGAGGGCTTCATGCAATTCGCAAAGCGTAATCATCGATGGGTGTGGAGCTGCGCCTGAGAAATTACATAGACGATAAGAATGCCTAACTCTGGCTCGATTGGATGGCGATAGCGGGGATGGGGAAAGACGAAATAGTAGATGGTGGGGTAAGTTAACAGCAGCCAAAGGAACAGTCGAGCTCCCCGCTCACGCCGGCGTAGGGCTTGTCCCAAACCCCAGAAGGCCAATACCGAGGAGGCCAAGAAGAGCGAATTTTTAAAGGGCGCCAGCGCAGGAATTGCCGATGAACGGGGCAGGCCGGTCCAGTAGTAGAGAAAGCGTTTGAGACTGAGCCAGGCGAACCTGGCATAGTCGGCGCGAATAAACTCGATGGCTTCGTGCTGGCGCCGAGCTACGTAAGCAATTTCACCCATCTGCTCATAGCGGCGCATCTCGATTGGATTTTGGGAAGGATGAAGCCACCACATCCAGGTGCCGTCGGCGCCCGGGCCATTGCCCAAGCGTAGCTCAGCACCCAAGTTTGAGCGAATGAAAATGAATTTGCCAAAAATTGCGTAATTTCGTAGCACCCAGGGAGTGATGACGGCGATAAAGAAAAAACATGCCAACAGAGCCCCGGGCAAAATTGGCCGGTGAAGTTGTCTTCGTTGATGGCAGACCCATAGGGCCGACGCCGGGACAAAGGCGATGAGGGAAGTATTGGTCAAAATCGCCACTCCCCAGAGAAGGCCATAGACGATCGAAAAGTTATGGTGCTCAAGTTGTTCGAGTGTTAAGGTCAGCCAGAAAATAAGAGCCAGCAGCAAGGCCGTGAGGCTTGTCTCCCACACCCATCGGGTCGACCAATACATCACCCAGGGCAAAAGAACCCAACTCCAGGCTGTCCACAGGGCAACTTTCTCGCTAAAGCATCTTTTCGCGATTAGGGCAATGGGAATCGCGGTGAGCGCAGAAAAAATACTATTGAGGGTGAGTAAAACCAGGGCGGAGGTGCGACTGTAAACGCCGAAGAGGCGAAAAACAATGCCGATCAGATAGGGATAGAGCGGCGGCTCCCACGCAGTTGGACCCGTCGGGCGGTCGAAGGGATCAGAGAAAGCGCGCCCGTTCGCAAGGGCGCGGCCAATACGTCCCATCTCCCAGCCAAAACTGAAATCGTTATCGTAAGCCTTAAATTTATAAGTGTGTCCCAGAATGATGAGGCCAAGGCGAAAGGCAAGAGCGGCAGAAAACATCCACAAAAAGGAGCGAGAGCTCTTCGACCACCAGCGGCGCACTGCCTCCAGCAGGGTTCGGAGCTCGAGCGATGCGGCTGGTGTCATTAGCTTCTCAAACCTACCATAGCTTCTGAACTCTGCTTATGCTGAGGAACTCTGGCTTGAAGCCGGGCGAGGGAATAGCCGCGTGAGGTGGAACTGCTCTGGCGCGGGCTCGGAAACCAACTGGCTGATCCTGAGCGGAACCGAGCGGGCCGAGCCAGCAATGGAATCGAGATCGATCTTTTGCGAAAGTGGCGCCGGGTGGATTTTTTTCCAAATCTTTGATGGAAAGCTGACAACGCCTTGACATGTGACCCGTGACACGCGCTTAAACTCCCCCCTAGGTAAATCACATCCCCAAACTTTACCGCGCGGGAAGGAACTGGAGCCGAATATGAAGAAGAAAACTCTCCCAGCTGGGGAAGACCTGTCTTCCCTCAAAAAAAGAGCATTTAACCGGCGTTCATTCTTACGAAACAGCGTTGTTGCCGGAACAGCGGTGACGGTTGGCACGGGAATCCTGGAAAACATTCCCTTGGCGGATGCCGAACCTGAGCGACGGCGCATTACTCGAGGTGACGCGGCGATTCTTCGCTTCCTAGCCGCGGCGGAAATCCTTGAGAGCGACCTTTGGTTGCAATACGCCGAACTCGGCGGGGTTCAGGATGATGAGGTGTCTACCATTGCCAGCCAGCAGATTCCCGGCTATCCCTCAACACCAACCGGGGGCAGCGATCCTTATACCAACGCCCTTATTCAGCTTGACGGAGACATGCCCCAATACATTCATGACAATACCGAAGATGAGCTGTCGCATGAGACTTTTATCAACGCCTATCTGGTATCTAAGGGCGCCGAGCCGGTGAACCTGGATCGGTTCCGCACTTTGCCAAGCAGCAAAGCTACCGGAGCTAACCAGGTAGGACGGCTCACCAATTTGATGCAACTTACCGTCGATACCAGTTGGTGGACACGCTACCGCAGCCGTAGCGGAAACCCGGACCTGGGCGATACCTTCCCGAACGCTGTGCCTAGTCTGGCGACTGGGCAGCACCCGGCAATTCCCAGAACCGACGACGATCTGAATAATTCCGATTTTCTTCAGGCCATAGCCAACACTGCTGGATTCCATTTCGCCTTCATTGAGCAAGGTGGGACCAGTCTCTATCCCCAGTTGGCGCAGCGCGTGACCAATGTTGAGGTACTGCGGATTCTGCTCAGCATAGGCCCAACCGAAACCTGCCACTTCCAGACCTGGCATGACAAGGCGGGGAACGCCCCCGTGATCACGACCACCGACCCGGTCACCGGGACACCAGTCTCGTTTCCAGACCTGGCCCACGATACCAGTGAGGATCTGCAGGCGAACTTAATCATGCCAGAACCGACGGCATTTCTCAGGCGCGACTTCCCAGTTTGTTCGATTATTCGTCCGACAGCAACCAAAGGTGCTGCCATGGGTGCAGTTGCGGCGCTGAGCGCAGATGGGTTGTTCATTGGCCAGTCCAACGAATTCTTTGCCTTTATGAAGCGGCTTGCCGAAGAAGCCGACGAGGCCAGGCGTACAGGCTTTTAGTCGCGGATACATATCAAAGGGGAACGCGTTGTGGTACTAACCTGGAGGTGCCACAACGCGTCCGGGGGCGGCAGATTTTCATCATTAATAATGTGCTTCGATTCACGCCAGGCGCGTGCTCGTGGCCCTTTTGTTCGCCAGCATAAAGTGGCAACCGCAAGCCACTATTTTGTATATCTCTAGCCGCGCAACCTGGCAGGCATGACTTTCGGCGCTGTGCCGGATGGAAAACGGAGCGGTTGATCCGCGCGACTCACCTAGCGACGTGAGTCCAGATCGATCGGCTTGTTCTCCTCTCGCCCAGGCCGCCGCGCGGCAATCGGTCTTCCTCCACGTACAAGCACTTCCATTCCCACAGGAAATCGTGAGTCGCGTTGACACCGTCGGAGACCGACTCTAGACTTGATCCTCGACCAGCTATGGCTTACATCAAACTTACAAACGAAGCCGAACTACCGGGCGACGGCGAGGCGAAAGAATTCGAACTGGCGGGCAAAACCATTTGTGTGGCCAATCTGAAGGGCAGGATTATGGCGATCGATAACGTCTGTTTGCATATGGGTGGCCCATTAGGCCAGGGTTTTATTGAGGGAAACAAACTGGTTTGTCCTTGGCATGGTTGGGAATACGATCTTGGAACCGGACAAGTAGCCGACGATCCCGAAGCCAAGCTGGCGCTTTACCCGATCAAAATTGAAAATGGCGAGGTCCTCATCGAGGTCTGACACGCGATTCCTACCCGCTCGGATGCGGCTGCGGCATGCATCGGCAAGAACGCCGGCTACTGTTTAGCGGCGGGGACGATAGAGATCGGTACTGGTTCCAAAGAACACCTCTGCTGATTGCATTAAAGTCTCGGACAACGTGGGGTGGGGATGAATGGTCAAGGCCAGGTCTTTGGCCAACGCTGCCATCTCGATGGCGAGCGTTCCCTCGGCAATCAGCTCTCCCGCGCCACTTCCCACGATTCCCACGCCCAGAATCCGCTCGCTCGCGGGGTCAAGAACTAATTTGGTCAAACCTTCGTTGCGGTCGAGGGTAGTGGCGCGGCCAGAAGCGCTCCAGGGGAATTTGGCTATTTTTACCGGGCGACCTTCTTTCGCTGCCTGGGTCTCGGTAACCCCTGACCAAGCAATCTCAGGGTCAGTGAATACAACCGCCGGGATGGCATTCGGTTCAAAGGCGACTTTGTGTCCGGCGATGTGTTCAACTGCTGTGCGACCCTCGTGCGCTGCCTTGTGGGCCAGCATCGGCTCTCCCACTACGTCTCCTATCGCGTAAACCGAAGGTTCATCCGTTTGGAGATGTTTGTTGACCTGAATAAAACCGCGCGGCTGCAATTGCACGCGGGTCCGATCAAGGCCGGGGATTTCTGAATTCGGCTTGCGTCCTACCGAAATTAAAATCTTGTCAAAGACTCTCTCCGGCTCTTTAACTTGGTTACCTTCAAAGCAGACCCGCATTCCATTCTCCGCCTCCTTGACCGACGTCACCGTAGTACTTACGAGAATGGAGGAGAAGATTTTCTCCATGCGCTTCTCGAGAGGCTCGACGAGATCGCGATCGGCCCCGGGTAGCAGTCCAGACATCATCTCAACCACAGAGACCTTCGATCCGAGCGCAGCATAAACCGTACCCAGTTCAAGCCCGATATATCCCCCACCAATTACCAGAAGCGTGCCCGGGACATCGCAGAGCTCTAAGGCAGAGGTGGAATCGAGGACTCTTGGGCTCTCGATTTGAAGGGCCGGAATTACCGCTGGTCGCGACCCGGTGGCGATGATGATGCGATCAAAGCGTGAGGATTCTTCCCCTCCACCGCTTCGCCTGAGGCGAATGGTATGAGCGTCATCGAAACTGGCCTGGCCGCAAATGTATTCGATTTTCCTCAGTTTCACAATCTGGCCGAGCCCGCCGGTAAGCTTGGTGACGACTCCCTGCTTGAACGCTCGTAGGCGGTCAAGATCGATCCGTGGTTCGCCGAATTCAATGCCCCAGCTCTTCGCATGACGCGACTCGTCAATCAGCTTGGCGACATGAAGAAGGGCTTTTGAAGGAATGCAGCCACGATAAAGACAAACACCTCCGGGATTTGCTTCGCGATCGATCAGGGTGACTTTCATTCCCAGATCAGCGGCTAGGAATGCTGCTGCGTAACCTCCAGGGCCGCCGCCGAGGACTGCGATCTTCAGCTGGGAAATGTCCAAGCTAAGCTCCTATTCTCGGAGAAAACCGGAATGCTAGTTTAGGGGCCGCACGGGGTGACCCCCGGCCGCTGCTTCACCCTTGCACAGACAGCAAGAACGGCTGCTCAAAGGCCTCAGCGATCCAACGCAGGAAGCGGGCGGCATCAGCTCCGTCGATTAAGCGGTGATCGTAGGAGAGCGAAAGGGGCAGAACCATGCGGGCTTCGAACTTACCGTTGATCCAGACCGGTTCGGTGCTCGATCGAGAGAGTCCCAAGATGGCAACTTCCGGAAAATTGACAATGGGTGAAAATCCAGTGCCGCCGATTCCACCCAGGTTGGTGATAGTAAAGGTGCCGCCCTCCATCTCCGTTGGACTCAGTTTCTTATCGCGCGCCTTCTTTGATAATTGCGTAAGCTCGGCCGCAAGCTCCACAATGTTTTTCTTATCCACTTCGCGAATCACTGGGACCAGCAGGCCGCGATCGGTATCGACGGCCACGCCGATGTTGATGAACTGCTTGTAAATGACCTGTTCCTGCTCCATGTCAATGCTGGCATTGAACTGGGGGAAGATCTTCAGCGCCGAAGCGCATACCTTCAGTGCAATGGCGGTAACCGTCATCTTGCCGCCGGCCTCGGCGGCCTTAGGAGCAAAGCGAGAGCGCAGTTGTTCGAGTTCAGTAATATCGGCTTTGTCGTGCTGGGTAACATGAGGGATGGTCGCCCAGGCTTCCCACATGTGCTCTGCGGTTTTTCTGCGCACACCCCGCATCGATACCCGCTCAGTTTTTCCCCATTGGGTAAAGTCCGGAAGCTTGGGTTGCGGCGGATGGGGAGCGGCCGATCCGCTGCCGGTCATCGAACTCAGCAAACTTTTGGCGTAGGCCTTGACATCGTCTTCGCTAATGCGACCTCCGGGGCCGGTACCGAGCACATTGTGGATGTCTACGCCGAGTTCGCGGGCCAGGCGGCGTACGTGGGGAGCTGCCGGTATGGGGGCGCGGTGTTCGGCGCCGGCGGCTCGGTCCAGATGAAGCGGCATGCTGAAGGTGGTGACCGACGGCGTCCTGGGCTGCTCGGGAGGCAGAGCCTCTTCTTCCTTTCTGCCTTCCGATTGGATGGCTGCCTGAAAGGCTAACCGGGCTTCTTGCTCGTGGGACTCGTCGGCGCGCGAGGGTTGCTGCGTGTCGCTGGTGGCGGTGGCACCTGCCTCGAGGGTAAAAACCGTCTGCCCCACGGTGAGCACCTGACCTTGTTCGACCAGAACCTCTTTCACCACGCCGCTTACCGTGGCGGGCACTTCGACTACAGCTTTATCGGTCTCTAATTCGAGTACGGGTTGGCCGGCGGCCACCGTGTTACCCGGCGAAATCATCAAGCGCACGAGTTCACCCTGGTGCACGTTTTCGCCGAGCTCCGGTAACTTGAATTCACTCACTTCTGCGCTCTCTGTGGGCACGTTCGGTGGAGCCGACGGTTGGGTCGTGGGAGCTAGCGCCTGTGGGGAGGATGTATTCGGGGAAGCTGGGCGAGCCGGTGGTGGCGGGGCCGGCACCTCTCGAGTGGGTTGAGCACTCGCTCGAGCGTCGCGCTTGCTACCGGTACCGTTTTCGACCGTGAAAATAACCTGACCAACCTGGATCTTCTCCCCTTGCTTGACGAGGACGTCTTTGACGGTGCCGCTGACCGATGATGGCACCTCGACCACGGCTTTATCGGTCTCGAGTTCAATAACGGGCTGTCCTTCGGAAACTGTGGCGCCGGGTGTGACCAGCAGTCGCACCAAATCGCCCTGATGTACATTTTCGCCAAGTTCCGGCAGCTTGAATTCGGTCAAACTTTCGCTCTCCTGGTAGCCATCTTCCCACTCGCAGCACAGTCTGCTTGCCTAACTGATGGCTGGGTTTGCCTTCTCCGGGTCAATCCCAAGTTCTTGGATGGCCTCCGCAACCTTCGCCGTAGGCAACTTCTTTTCGCGCGCCAATGCGTGCAAAGTCGCCAACACGATGTGCTTGCGATCTACTTCGAAGAAGTCCCGCAGAGCGGCCCTGCCTTCGCTGCGACCAAAACCGTCGGTGCCGAGCGCCACTAAAGGCCGTGGCATCCACTGGGCAATGGACTCCGGTAACACTTTCATATAGTCGGAGGCCGCCACCAAGACTCCGTCAGTAGATTGAAGTCGCTCGCTCAGGTACGACTTGCGCGCGGGTTTTCCGGGGTGCAGCATGTTCCAACGCTCGCAATCGTTGGCATCGCGGTACAACTCTTTGTAGCTGGTAATGCTCCAGACATCGGCGGCTACGCCGTAATGGCTTTCAAGTATCTCCTGTGCCTTGAGCACCTCAAACATAATGGCCCCGCTGCCAAACAGCTGTGCCCGCAGTTTGCTGTCCCTCTTCTGCGACTGCTTAAACAAATACATTCCTTTGAGAATCCCCTCCCGCACGCCTGCTCCGTCGGGCATGGCCGGCATGGGGAGGGGCTCGTTGCCCACCGTTAAATAATAAAAGACTGATTCCTGCTCCAAGTACATGCGGCGAATGCCATCCTGAATGATGACGGCAATTTCAAAGGCGAAGGCAGGGTCGTAGGCCAGCAGGTTGGGAACAGAAAGGGCCAGCAAGTGGCTGTGGCCATCCTGATGCTGCAGGCCTTCGCCGGCGAGAGTGGTGCGACCGGCGGTTCCTCCCAATAGGAACCCTCGCGTACGCATGTCGGCGGCCGCCCAGATCAGGTCCCCGATGCGCTGAAATCCAAACATAGAGTAGTAAATGAAGAAAGGGATTGTATTGATGCCGTGGTTCGAATAAGCGGTGCCCGCGGCAATGAAGGAGCTGATGGATCCGGCCTCAGTGATGCCTTCTTCGAGAATTTGTCCGTCTTTGGCCTCTTTGTAATAAAGCAGCGTGTCCATATCCACCGGCTCATACAGCTGGCCAACGCTGGAGTAGATGCCCACTTGCCGAAATAGCGCCTCCATGCCGAACGTGCGTGCCTCATCCGGGATAATCGGTACGATCAATTTCCCGATCTCCGGATCGCGGAGAAGTTTAGCCAACACCCGTACAAACACCATGGTGGTTGAGACTTCGCGCCCTTCGGTGCCCTTGTAAAACTCTTCGAAGTGGGTCTCTGCGACCGCTCGGATGGATTGGGCGCGGACCTTGCGCTCCGGCATATAGCCGCCCAGCTGCTTTCGGCGCTCGTGCATGTAGCGGATTTCGGCACTGTCGTCGGCTGGCCGATAGAAGGGCGCATCATGCAATTCCTCATCGGCAATCGGGATGCCAAAACGCGATCGGAAGCGGCGCAGCTCATCTTCATTGAGCTTCTTCTGCTGATGAGTGATGTTTTTTCCCTCGCCCGCTTCTCCCAGTCCGTAGCCTTTAATGGTTTTGGCCAGCACCACTGTTGGCGACCCCTGGTGTTCTACTGCAGATTTGTACGCGGCATG
>JAFAPG010000335.1 GCA_019247235.1 Acidobacteriota bacterium | reverse complement strand
ATGAAACGTCTGCGTCCCAGCGTAATATCTTCTTCGACCTCCTGATTTGGTTGCCAACTAAAAAGGTAAGCAGATAGGGTTGTACCCACGATCGCCACCAACATCGACAATGAGTGCGTCTCAAAACGAATGTGGGGAAGGACGGTACCCTTTACGACTGTCAGAAGGGCGGGTCTTGCCAAAAAGGCCGAACCAACATAGGCGAGAAGCAGAAGAGCCAACCAGCGAAAGATGTTTTTCAGGAAGGTGTAAGATCCCCAGATTTGGAGCGTCGCGGTCGTGGCGCTGACACCAATCACGATCAGCCAAATAGGGACGGGGATGATCAGGTTGAGCGCCGCCGCCATGCCCCCAATGTCAGCCCCCGCCTGAATCAAATTCCCAGCCAGAGCGCAACCAAGAATCGAGAACAGAAACCAACGAGGATAGTTGCGCCTGATCACCGCAAACAATCCCTCCCCGGCGACCTGTCCTACTTTCGAGCATAGATAGACAACGGCAAACATCATCGGGCAAAGCACGGGGACAGTCCACAACAAGGACGTGCCAAATGACGCGCCGACAGCGGCATACGTGCCGATCGCAGCGGGATCGTCGTCGGATGCTCCGGTGATCAGCCCAAGACCGATGGACCGGAACCGGCCATGAGGAACAGGCCTAATGAGTCCCGAACGGAGCCGATCTTCCAGCTCTGGATCATGACGCCGTCGCTCGACAGGGGGAGTGAGTTGTACGGCCATTGAGGGGTGACGCGCAAGTGAGAATTGCTTCCCTAGAACAACCCACGTTTAGAAGCAGCAACCGTGGATTGCAGTTGTCTACTCGATCATCATCTGTTGGCGGTAGTGTTCGCTACGATACCGTGCCCCCTCACCTTTCTTGCGCGGCTCCATAAACTGTCTGGACGGTGCGCGAAAACAGGCCCGCGTTTCGAAAGCTTCGTCTTCGAACTTTGCCGGGGCAAAGGGGTATACCATGCAGCTGCATGGCGCCGCAAATGCCGTTTGGAATCCCCATTGTTACCCGTGCTTCTCAGCAGCCCGACTCAGGACTTTGCCACTTGCAAGTTGTTGCTGACGGAGAAGATTCCTGAGACACTGTTCGCCCGAATGCCGGCCGTGTTCTTGTCGGCATCGTTGTCGACCACACCCTCCAAGGTGACGTGCCCGTTCTTTACGATGATCCGTATTGGTTGTTGTACCCCAAGCGAGTACTTCTGCAACGGCGGATAGCCATAGATTGCCCGGTACAAGCGAATGCGCAAGCGATCATCCATGGGAGATGGCGGCAACACCTCAATCTGATTATCAACCTTTTCAACTCCTTCAACCCTCTTTACCGCGTTCTCAGCGTCGCTCTTCAGCACCGGCCGGGTGACTTGGCCTAGCAAGGTAACGTCATAGCCGTGGATCTGATAGGCAAGACTGTCAAAAACCGTGACATAGGAAAGCATGCGCAGTTCATGCCCTACCTCTCGTTGAATGCGATCGCTTGCCTTTTGTGACGCTTGTTCTTGGGCGAGGGAAATTGACGTAAACAACAGCATTGCCAGGGGAAGCACATGTTGTGTCTTCATAAAATCTCCTCATACTTTATTTCCTAAGATGCAAATGGAAGTATCTTGGATGAGAGAGAAGAGAGAGCGCGTTCTATGGCGCGAGGCGGTAATTCAGAGACCGAGGCTTGACCAGCGAAGCCGCACGAATCACAGTTTATTGTTCAATGGCTAAAGCATCAGCTTCCCGGGCAGGCGCCGCCATTTGCCGCCCACTCCTTCACTTTTGCTAAAAACTGGGAAAAAGGCACCGCAATCGGAGTGCGCCCCTCCCCGGGGGTCCACCCCCAGAGCACTAGCGGAGTGCTCATGTGAGCGACAATCTCACCTAGGCTGCGACCCCCGTTTTGCCGGGGATCGTTGAGCAACTCGCAAAGCTGGCGATCCGTAAGCTCCTCCCAGATCATCGGCATGGCGGCTGATGGCAGATGCCAATCCGGAGCTCCCGGAGGCATATGCTCCCCCTGGAGATTATGATCCTGGTGGCAGGTGCGACATTTCACAGCGTTCAGTCCATCGCCTTCTGGACCCCGTCGCACATCCATCGTATGCCGATGCCGATCGTCTCCTTGTCGCGGAAAATCGCCACGGGAATGGCAGTTCATACAACGCGGATGACGCAGCACCGGAAGCATTGCGGCAAAGGCTGTCCGAGCGGCAGCGTCTCTCGCTGAGGCACGTACACCGGAGGCCTGCTCTGTTTGAATGCCCCGCCTTGCCATTAAGGGTTCGATAGAATACATTGCCAAGGCCGCGCCCACCGCGCCTGTGGCCATCACCACCCGGATCGATGACTTCGAGACCTTCGGCTTGTTCGGCACGATATTCCTAGTGACTGCGCTGAGCTAGCCCAGCTCTCAAACGTTCCGCGGTAAATGGCACTTCTCGAAGTCGCGCGCCTGTGGCATCGAATAGAGCGTTCCCGATTGAGGCTGCAACCAGGGTAATTGCAGTTTCCCCCGCGCCCGTCGCGGGTACGCCAAGGCGATTGATGAGCTGTATTTCAATCGCGGGCACCTCGATATCCAGGTGAAGGCTGCTATAAGTTTCCCAATCAGTCGAAGTGATTCGCATCTGATTCCAGGTGACCTCCTCGACCAGAGTCCGACTCATACCCTGAAGAATGCCGCCTTCGCTTTGATTCCGCAGCCCGTCAGGATTCGAGATGGGACCGCAATCGAGAGCTAGGAAAAATTTTAGTGGAGAAATTCGGCCAGCTTCTAGATCGACCAGGACTTCGGCTACCAAAGCCGCATAGCCGTTATCGCCTTCGTAGCCGACGCATGCGATACCGCGTCCAGTTATTTGTCCCCTGAGGGAAACCCTACCGCGTGGGGAAGGGCGTGATTCCCAGGCTGCCGCTCGCGCGGCAGCCCTCACGGCATCAGCCATTCGCTCGTGCCTGAGATGTCGTAGACGAAAGTCCACCGGATCGGCCTGCGCCTGAGCCGCCAGTTCGTCCATAAAACACTCGTGCGCGAAGGTGTTCTGCAAACGAATGGGCGACCGCAAAGGTCCAGTAAAAAAGGGCGACGCAACCATGTGAGACATCACTCGCTCGCTGCGTATGCCTCCCAAACCAGTGCAGCTTCCTTGAACGCAACCCGCCATGTATGAGGGCACCGCATTGTCCCGATTGCGTAGTGCGCCCGCGGGCTTCTCGGCCGCACCCGGCTGGACATTTTCTGATTTGAACCCGAGTAACATTCCGGTGATTACATTGCCGGGCTGATCGTAACCAGGTCTGCCACCTCGCGAGGCTGTCCAGTTCTCGCACTCCCAGGCCAGGATGTTGCCGCTCGAATCGATACCTGCGCGTTGGTCGATAACACAGGGGGATCCAAAATTCTCCCAAGCCATTTCGTCCTGCCGCGAGAGCTGTACGCGCACCGGCCTGCCCACCGCGTGTGACAGGAGTGCTGCGTCAAACGAGACCGCATCCGCTCCGTTCAGTCCATAACAACCCGACCCCCGAACGTAGACGACGCGCACTTTTTCGAGCGGAAGGCCGAGTAAGCTAGCCACAATACTACGCGTGGGATAGGCGGATTGGGTGGCCGACCACACGGTCGCTTGCCCATTCGCAACATGGGCAACGGCGCAAGATGTGCCAAGGGATCCGTGCATCTGGTAGGGGTACGAATACGTGGCTTCGAGCCGGCTGCTCGCACGTGTCATTGCCAATTCGACATCCTCTGAGTCGACAATTAACCGATCGCGCGAGGGCAATTGCCGCAGGGTAGCGAAGAAGGTGCGCTGCGCCGGAAGCGCAGAGCCGGCCTTCCACTTCACCTTAAGCTGGCGGGCAGCTTGTATTGCCTGCCACTGTGTCTCGGCGACAATGCCAACAAAATTCTCGCGGGTCACAAGCTTGATTATTCCCGGGATATCCTGGAGCGAATTCTCGTCCAAGCCGACGAGCTTGGCACCCATGGCAGGGGGGCGCACGACACGCCCGTGAAGCATTCCCGGCACCCGCAGGGTGTGCACGAATTCAAAGGCGCCGGTCATCAGAGCAACTCTCTCTAATGAAGGAATCGCCTTGCCAAGTACCGTCCACTCCTCAGGAGACCGGCGCTTGGCCGTCGGGCTCACCGGAATAGCGAATCGCTCGCCTGCTATCAGCTGCTCATATCTAATTGTGCGTCCGTCCGGGCTGTGCACGACTCCGTCGACCACGGTAAGCTGCTCGAGGGGCAGGCCAAGCTTCTGTGCTGCCATTTGAAGCAGGGCTTCACGAGCCGTGGCTGCGGCCTGTGCCAGATTTCGAGAGTTGAAGTTGGTGGGCGTGGATTGGCTGCCTGAGGTAGTTCCTTCGTCGGGCGAGATTGCGGTGTCGGACTGAATCAGCTTCACACGTTCGATCGCGACACACAGCTCCTCGGCGACAAGTTGCGTCTGAGCGGTGAGCATGCCCTGGCCGAAGTCACACTTTCCAGTGAATGCCGTTACCGTTCCATCGCCAGAGACCGCAATCCAAGAATCGAGCTTCGTGGGATCGATGTGTGAAGGGTGGGTGTCAAATGGCCCTTGAGCAATCGCCAGGCGGTCACATAGCGATCCCGCGTGGACGCTCACGATGAGTGCGCCCCAAGTTCTTAAGAATCTGCGGCGCGAAACCGTCATGGCTTCCTCGTCCTCGCATACTTCATAATTGCCCGCATGATGCGAACATGCGCGAAGCAACGGCACAATACACCTCCCAGTGCTTCACGCATCTCTTGCTCTGAAGCTTCCGGTTTTGCGTCCAGCACGGCTTTGGCGGTGAGCACTACGCCGCTCAGACAAAAGCCGCATTGGGTGGCATTTTCATCAATGAATGCTTGCTGAATGGGATGAGGATTATCAGGTCGACCTAAACCTTCGAGCGTAAGCACTTGGTCCCTGCCAACGGCGCCTACCGGCATCACACACGAGCGTACAATTTTCCCGTCAATAATCACCGTGCAGGATCCACACTGCGCCATTCCACAACCGAATTTGGGACCGCGCAACCCTAGCTCATCCGCTAAAACGAACAGCAATGGCGTGGCTGGGTCCACATCCAGCGCGTGCCAATTGCCGTTCACGTTAAGCGAAAGCTTAGTCACTGCAATATGAGGGAGTACGGGTTTGCTTCAGCTGCGTTATTAAAAGACGTTTTGCCGAGTGCCTCTCAGCTGCGTTGGTCATTCTACTCCCCTTGGGCAAAGGATTAAGGCGATTACAATGAAGGAATGCGTTCCTCAGGTACCGCCGATCTGCCGCTGCACGGAGGACGCGTGCCCGAATGGCTTGCGGATCGTATGACGCAGCTAGGAACGGCAATGGCCGAGAGTATTGTTCATCATTATGGAGCGTCGACCCTGCTCTCTCGCCTGGCTGACCCTTTCTGGTTTCAGGCTTTGGGCGCAGTCATGGGAATGGATTGGCACTCCTCTGGGATTACGACGTCTGTACTTGGTGCTCTGAAGCGAGGATTGAACTGCCGCAGTCATGAGCTAGGTGTATATGTTTGTGGAGGACGGGGGCGCCACTCCAGGCGTACTCCGAACGAGCTGCGTGGCTTTGCAGAGCGCGTTGGCCTGGATGGCGAAGCTCTCGTGCGTGCGAGCCGCCTTGCTGCTCGTATCGATAACAATGCGATTGGGGATGGCTTTCAGATCTATCTCCATGGCTTCGTATTAACTTCAGCGGGCGAGTGGACCATCGTACAGCAAGGGTTGAATGACGTGAGCGGTTTCGCCCGCCGCTACCATTGGCACTCCGATACGGTGAAAGACTTCGTCAAAGAACCCCACACGGCTATCCTGGGCG
>JAFAPG010000079.1 GCA_019247235.1 Acidobacteriota bacterium | reverse complement strand
CGCCAGCTGCGCGACCGCGTTCTGGCGATGATCCTGGACGGCGTTCTGAAAGAGGGCGATTCATTGCCCTCAGTGCGCAAGGTGGCGGCGGAGTATCGGGTAAACCCGCTTACGGTCTTGAAAGCCTATCAGGAACTGGTGCAGGAGGGACTGGTGGAGACCAGGCGGGGGCTTGGCATGTTTGTGACGCTCGGTGCGCCTCGACTATTGCTGCAAGGCGAAAGGCAAAAGTTTCTTCGCGAGGAATGGCCCAGGATCTCGGCAATGATTGAGCGGCTTGGGCTGACGGCGGAAGACCTGTTAAATAAGCCAGGGCACCGGTCGAAGTTGAAGCGCAAGCACGAGGAACGCTGAAGCGATGCCAGTCATCACAGCACACGGGCTTCGCAAACGGTTCGGCAACACGGTTGCGTTGGACGGCATTGATCTGCGAATCGAAGAAGGCCGTATTGTCGGGCTGATCGGCCCAAATGGCGCGGGTAAGACAACGGCACTTCACGCGATAATGGGCTTGATTCCGTATGAAGGCGAGCTAAACGTACTGGGCCGCGATCCGTGGCAGGAGCGCGATCAGCTGGTGCGGGACGTTTCGTTCATCGCCGATGTTGCTGTGCTGCCGCGCTGGATTCGTGTTTCACAGGTGTTGGACTACATAGCTGGCGTGCATGCGCGATTCGATCCCTCGAAGGCCGAAGCTTTTCTCGCCAGGACGGCGATCCGCCGGGAGAGTAGAGTCAAGGAACTATCGAAGGGGATGATCGCCCAACTGCATCTTGCGCTGGCGATGGCAATCGATGCGAGATTGCTGGTGCTGGATGAGCCGACGCTCGGACTGGACATTCTTTTCCGTAAACAGTTCTACGATTCGCTGCTGAACGACTACTTTGACGGCGGACGCACGATTGTGGTCACGACCAATCAGGTGGATGAGATACAGGACGTGCTCACCGACTTGATGTTCATACATCGAGGCCGGATTGTATTCGAGTGCAGCATGGAAGCGTTCGACGCACGCTTTTGGGAAGTCAAGGTGCATGCGGAAGGGACAGCGGCAGCGCGAGCTCTGAAACCGATTCACGAGCGGCAAGCGCTGGGCCGTAGCATTTTGCTGTTTGATGGTACCGATCGCGAGCAGTTAGCCAAGTTGGGAGATGTACGCAGGCCTAGCGTCGCCGATGTTTTCCTTGCTGTGATCGGTAATGACTCCGAGGGGGCCCGCAAGTGAATACCGAGTCAAGGACCCTGCGCGAAACGTGGGGCGAGAGGGCTGCAGAAACGATTACTCTGCCGGCAATTCGACTGATGTATTGGTCGATTCGGCGCGAGTTATGGGAGAGCCGCTCGATATACATCGCACCATTGAGCGCTGCTGGAGTCTTTTTTTTGGGGTTTCTCCTCAGCATCTTTCATCTGCCTGCGGAAATGCGACAAGCGGCGGGCCTCGACCCGATGCACCAACGAGAACCTATTGCGATGCCGTACAACATAGCAGCAGGCCTCCTGATGCTGACCGCAATCGTGGTTGGAGTGTTCTATTCTTTGGATGCGCTGCAGGGAGAACGCCGCGATCGGAGCATTTTCTTTTGGAAATCGTTGCCTATTTCGGACCGCACGGTCGTGCTCTCGAAGGCGAGTATTCCAATCTTATTGCTTCCTCTACTGACGTTTGGCATCACGTTCCTCCTGCAACTCCTGATGCTGCTGATCAGCAGCGCAGTGCTATTAATCAGTGGCGGGGACGTTGCCATGCTATGGACACTTCTGTCGTTTGGCCGGATGTCGCTGCTCCTGCTGTACCATCTTGTAACGGTGCACGGGGTGTCGGTTGCCCCGATTTATGGATGGTTGCTGTTTGTTTCAGGCTGGGCCCCCCGGGCGGCGTTTCTCTGGGCGGTTCTACCGCCGCTCGCGATTGGCACACTCGAAAAGATCGTGTTTGGTACTTCCTCCTTCGCTGCGATGATTGCAGACCGCGTCGGTGGGGGTGGGCGAGAGGCTTGGACCACACCGGGCACGGTGCCGATGGATCCCACGACACACATTACGCTCGGCCATTTTCTGATCAGTCCGGGTGTGTGGATTGGGCTGGGGGTGACGGCGATCTTTTTAATCGCGGCGGTTCGGCTGCGGCGTAATCAAGGGCCGATGTGATGCAAATGTCATCCATACTGGTCCTCCATGCCTATTCATATCTCAATGCTGCCATCGGATCGACGCGCATGGCATGGCGAGCCGGGGCATAACCCGCGACGACAGCTACGCCAGCGAGCGTGCCACAAACGATCACGCAAGTACGCGTATTGTTGGGCGTGACGCCGTAAAGAAGATTTAAAATCAAGCGCGACGTAGCCAGCGCAGCTGCGATACCCACGGCAATTCCAAGCCCCACCAGCACAAGCGTCTTGCGCAGAACCATCTTGGCGATCTTCGTTCGACTTGCGCCCAGTGCCATGCGGACTCCGATCTCCCGACTTCGACGTGAAACGGAGAACGCCATGATGAGGGCGAATGCGACAAAGCAAGCACCGATAAGGATCATCGTCGGGACTACGCCTCAATAGGTCGTTTTCTGTTTAAGCGGGAGATAGGGGCAATCTTCGGCAGCTTTTGTCCCGAGCGGCATTCACGGACAGTCTTCAGGATCGTTTCCTCTGAGATGTTGCCCAAATCAACGGCGGCCTTTCGGAGACTATGCAAAGCTCCCTCTTTGCGTTGTTTTTCGTTTGTCGGAGGATGTCACATTGAGTGGGAATGCTCCACTGGTTCAAGGCTAACAATGACTTGGATCTTGTCGTGAAAGCCGACCTCGCGCATTTATGGTTTGTCTCCATTCACCCGTTTGCCGATGGGAATGGCCGCATTGCGCGCGCCATTGCCGACATGGCGCCCGCACGTTCGGAAAACAGTCCACAGCGCTTCTACAGCATGTCGACACAGATTCGGCGGGAACGCAATGCCTATTACGAGATTCTGAGCGGACGCAGAAAGCCAACATGGACGTTACACCGGGGATGGAATGGTTCCTAGCGTGTCTTGGCCGCGCTATCGACGGAGCACAGACCGTTCTTCACGCTGTCCTCGCCAAGTCAAAATTCTGGGAACGCATACGTGGTATCGCGATCAACAACCGACAGAGACTTGTCTTAACAAGATTCTTAACGGATTCGAAGGCAAGCTGACGACGACCAAATATGCGAGGCTCACCCAGTCTTCCCGGGATACTGCCCTTCGAGACATAGCGGATATCGTCGAAAAGCGCGTGCTCGTGCGCAGTTCAGAAGGCGGTCGCAGTACCAGCTACTCTCTGAATCTGAGTTAATTTCTCTCGGTATTTTCAGTCCGATTCGTGCTACCAGGACGCATTTTGCGGGAATCTCGATTGCCGGCACGTCGGTACCATTAAGTGGACCAGGGTGCAACCGCTAGACGATTACTAGACGGGAAGCCAGCGTTGCTTAACGAAAGTCCGGCGCGTCGTTACGGACTGTATCGCTCACCGAGAGTCACGCGAAATGGTTTCTGAGTTGGTAGGCTGACTGTGCAGCTATGTCTTGCAAATCTGCGAAAGCCTCTAAGTGAGCACGGTATCTCTGTTGCGGCAGCTTTTACCCGGCGCAATAGGGTTTGCTCGAAAACCGGCGGGTTCGTCTATCTCGGGCGGAATAGGCGCATGACTAAAGTTTATACAGAGGGGATGCGAAGCGGGGGACTCAAGCGCCGTC
>JAFAPG010000082.1 GCA_019247235.1 Acidobacteriota bacterium | reverse complement strand
CGGCCTTGATTCTTGGCGGTGTTCCCCCCGGCAAATCCCACAATCGTTTGCACATTGGCATCCCCCATCACGATCCGGACGAACTGCTCCATTTTTTGCTTCATGGCGGCAAACGAGATGTCCTGGTCGGCCTGCACCGAGCCCATGACGCGCCCGGTGTCCTGCTGCGGAAAGAAGCCCTTGGGGACTTTTGCGTAAAGGATCACCGTAAGACAGGCGGTGAGAATCGTAATCACCAGCGTGAGCAGCTGATATCGCAACACCCACTTCAGCCCGACACGATAAACCTTTAACAAGCCATCGAAAACTCCTTGGGAGAATCGGTACAAGCGACCATGCTTCTCTTCGCCCAGTGGTTTTAAGATCTGGGCGCACATCATGGGGGTAGTAGTGAGCGAAACCAGCAAGGACACACCGATGGCGGCGCTCAAGGTAATGGCAAACTCGCGGAAGAGCCGTCCAACAATTCCTCCCATCATCAAGATAGGAATGAAGACGGCCACAAGCGACGTGCTCATCGAGAGCACGGTAAATGAGATCTCACGCGCGCCACGAAAGGCGGCCCTTACGGGCGTCATGCCTTGTTCGAGATAGCGGGTGATATTTTCAAGCACCACGATGGCGTCATCGACCACGAAGCCGGTGGAGACGGCTAGGGCCATGAGCGACAGATTGTCCAGGCTGTAGCCGAAGGCGTACATGACAGCGAAGGTGCCGATCAGCGACAAAGGAACCGCGATGCTAGGAATGATGGTCGCGCGTACGGTGCGCAGAAAGGCGAAAACTACCAAAATCACCAGCACCACAGAAATTAGAAGCGTGATTTCGATGTCGTGGACCGAAGCCCGGATGGTGGTTGTCCGGTCCATCACCACGTCGACATTGATGGCAGGTGAAATAGAGGCTTTCAGTTGTGGCAGCAGGCCATAGATGTTGTCCACCGTTTCAATGATGTTTGCGCCCGGTTGCTTGAAAAGGATGATCAAGACTGCAGGCTTGCCTTGGGCATTCTTATTAGTTGAGTAATTGGCCGCTAGCCCGAGGACGCGCGTATCCTCGACTGAATCCTGGACATTGGCGACATCCGCCAGGCGCACGGGGGCGCCATTTTTGTAGGCCACAATCAAAGGACTGTACTGGTCGGCGATCTTGATTTGATCGTTGTCGGTAATCGCCCAGCCATTGTCGGCGTTTGCTACCTCGCCTTTCGGCCGATTGGCATTGGCTACCCCCAGAGCCGTGCGGACAGCATCGAGGCCCAATCCCAGTTTGTTCAGCAGGTTGGGATTAACCTCGGCGCGAACCGCCGGCCGGGCCGCGCCGCCCACAAAAGCCTGGCCCACTCCACTTATCTGTGCCAGCTTCTGGGACAGAACGGAATCGGCCGCATCGTACATTTGTGGCAGAGTGATGGTGTCAGAGGTGAGCGCCAGAATCATGATGGGGGCATCGGCGGGGTTTGCTTTGCGGTAGGTTGGATTGCCCGGCATATAGGATGGCAGCTGGCTGCGCGCGGCGTTAATCGCCGCCTGCACATCGCGGGCGGCGGCATCTATGTTGCGGTCGAGGTCAAATTGCAAGACGATGCCGGTTGAGCCAATCTGACTGCTCGAGGTCATCTGATTCACGCCGGCGATCCGACCGAATTGCCGCTCCAAAGGAGTGGCCACGGCCGAGGCCATGGTTTCGGGGCTGGCCCCCGGGAGTCCCGCCTGCACCTGTATGACGGGAAATTCCACCTGCGGCAGGGGAGCGACTGGCAAGAAGCGGAAGGCCAGAATACCCGCTAGCAGGACACCCAGGGTCAATAGCGACGTGCCGACCGGCCGCTTGATGAAAGGTGAGGAGATGCTCAAGTTAGTCTCCCGTAGCCGGCTCTTCGCTGAAGTGGCTGAAACCCACGCCGGCGAAGCGCCTCGACAGACGGTCAAACCAGAGATAGACGACCGGCGTAGTATAGAGAGTCAAAAGCTGGCTGAGCAGCAACCCGCCCACGATCGTGACCCCCAGCGGGTGTCTCAATTCCGAGCCGGTGCCCCGTCCTAAAGCCAGAGGCAAGCCCGCCAAAAGCGCCGCCATCGTAGTCATCATGATGGGACGGAAGCGCAAGAGCGAGGCCTGGTAAATAGCTTCTTCAGGGCGCTTATGTTCATCACGCTCCGCCTCCAGCGCAAAATCAATCATCATGATGGCGTTCTTCTTCACGATGCCAATAAGCAGAATAATTCCGATGAGGCTGACCACTCCAAGGTCGTCTCCGGTAATCAGCAGTGCCAGCAATGCTCCCACTCCGGCCGAGGGCAGGGTAGAGAGAATGGTGATGGGGTGGATATAGCTCTCATAAAGCACTCCTAGCACGATGTACACGGTGATGATGGCGGCCAGGATAAGCAGCGGTTCGCTTGACAGCGAATTGCGGAACGCCGCCGCCGTACCTTGAAAGCTGGTGTGAATGCTCGCCGGCATGTTGATTTCCTGCTCGGCCAGATCGATGGCCTTGGTCGCTTCTCCCAGAGAGGCTCCGGCTGCCAGATTAAAGGAGAGCGTGACCACGGGAAACTGTCCCTGGTGGTTGATGGCTAAGGCGGTGTTGGTTTCTTCGATGTGGCTGAAAGCGGATAGGGGGACTTCGGTTCCGGTACTTGATTTCACATAAAGATTCGCCAGCGCGGCGGGATCTTGCCGGAACTGCGGATTCACTTCAAGCACTACGTGATATTGATTTAACTGGGTGTAAATCGTCGATACCTGGCGCTGTCCGAAGGCGTCATAAAGCGTATTGTCGATAGCCGAAGGCAGAATGCCGAATCGCGAAGCGGTGTCACGATCAATCACCAGGTCGGCTTGCAAGCCGCCGACCTGCTGGTCGCTAGCTACATCGCGTAGAGCGGGTGCGGCCCGAAGTTTTTCCAGCAAACGCGCAGACCAGGTTGCTAGCTCCTGCGCATCGGTCGCTTCCATCGAGTACTGATACTGAGTGCGGCTGACGCGATCTTCGACCGTCAGATCCTGAATGGGCTGCATATACAGGGTCATGCCGGGCACCTGCCCGGCCAGCTGCGGTTGCAGTCGACGAATAATCTCGGATGCCAGCGAGCTGCGCTCATCGCGCGGCTTCAGGTTAATCTGGATGCGCCCGCTGTTCATGGTGGGATTGGTTCCATCTACTCCGATAAAAGAAGACAGGCTGGCCACGTCCGGGTCTTTCAAAATCACTCGCGCCAATTGCTGCTGGCGCTCGGACATGGCGGTAAAGGAGACATTCTGGGGAGCGTCGGAGATGCCGAGAATGACGCCGGTGTCCTGCACGGGGAAAAAACCTTTAGGCACGACCACATACAAAAAGATGGTAAGGACCAGAGTAGCGGCCGTGACCATTAAGGTGGCTGTCTGATGCTTCAGGACCCACCCCAGAGTGCGGCCATAGTAAGCGATCACTCGCTGATAAACGCCTTCCGACCAGTCATAGAACCCGCTGTGCTTAGATTGGGCCTTCGATTTGAGCAGCCGCGAGCTCATCATGGGAGTCAGCGTGAGCGAGACGAAGGCGGAAACCAAGATAGTGACCGCCAGGGTCACGGCAAACTCACGGAAAAGGCGGCCTACGATGTCGCCCATAAAAAGCAAGGGAATGAGCACGGCGATAAGCGACACGGTCAGTGAAACGATGGTAAATCCGATCTGGCCGGCGCCCTTAAGCGCAGCCTGAAGAGGAGAATCGCCAGCCTCAAGAAAGCGGTCAATATTTTCTAGCATCACGATGGCGTCATCGACTACAAAGCCGGTCGAAATCGTCAGCGCCATCAGGGTCAAATTGTTAAGGCTATATCCCAGGAGATACATGATGCCGAAGGTGCCGACGAGCGAGAGGGGAACGGCGATGCTAGGAATGATGGTGGCCCGCAGGTTGCGCAAGAAAAGAAAGATCACCATCACCACCAAACCTATCGTGAGAGTGAGTTCGAACTCCACGTCCTTGACCGAGGCGCGTATGGTCTCCGTGCGATCGGTTAGGATCGATAATTTCACCGCCGCCGGAAGCGATCCCTGTAGAACCGGTAGCAAACGCTTGATGCGGTCGACTACGGCGATAATATTTGCGCCTGGCTGCCGTTGAATATTGACAATCACCGCCGGAGAGAGCGTCGAACCCTGCCCCATCCAGGCCGCCTGATTGGCGTTCTCCACGCTATCGGTAACATTGGCCACATCGGCGACGCGCACAGGCGCACCGTTTCGGTAGGCGATCACGATCGGCCGGTATTGGGCTCCCGAGAGCAGCTGATCGTTGGCATCGATGGTGTAGGACTGGCGGGGACCGTCTAGCGTCCCTTTGGCCTGATCGACATTGGCTAGCGCCAGCGCAGAACGCATGTCTTCGAGACTTAGGCCATAGGAGGCCAGCGCCGTGGGATTGGCCTGAATGCGCACGGCTGGTTTTTGTCCCCCGCTAATCGAGACTAGACCGACGCCGGTAACCTGCGAGATCTTCTGGGCCAGAGCGGAATCTGCCAGGTCTTCCACTTTTGGCAGAGGCAGCGTATCCGAGGTCAAAGCAAGGGTAAGGATTGGGGAATCGGCAGGATTGACCTTGCTATAAATTGGGGGATTGGGGAGATCTTGAGGAAGATAAGTTCCGGCAGAGTTTATGGCCGCCTGCACCTCCTGCTCGGCGACATCGATGTTTTGCTCGAGGTTGAACTGCAGTGTGATGATGGAGCTGCCGAGCGAGCTGCTCGAGGTCATCTGGCTCAATCCCGGAACCTGACCGAACTGACGTTCGAGCGGCGCCGTTATGGACGACGCCATGACCGTCGGATCAGCTCCGGGATAAAACGTCATTACCTGGATGGTGGGATAGTCGACCTCGGGCAGCGCCGAGACCGGCAGCTGCCGATAGGCAACAATGCCGACCAGCAGAACGCCGAACATCAGCAGCGACGTGGCCACCGGGCGCAAGATGAATAGTCTCGAGGGATTCATTGGGAAGCGGTTCCCTGATTTTGCCCGCCCGTACCCGGTGGTCGCGCCTGAGGATTCCTCGGACCACCGTGAACCGGGGAACTATTGCCTGACCCATCGCCCGAAACGTTGCTCCCACCTGGCGCGGGGTTACGAGGAGCTGCATTCGGGTTTGCACCGGCCCTGGCCGGCTGAAAGTGCGGTTCGATCCGGCTTCCTGCCTGCAGCTTGTCCTGCCCGTCGGTGACAACGATTTCGTTACCCGCCAGGCCGTTCGTGATCTGGGCCACATTTCCCTGACTAATAGCAATGGTCACAGGACGAACTTCTACGGTCTTATCCGCCTTGGCGACAAAGACATAGTTACCATCAGGTCCGCGCTGCAACGCCACTGATGGTATGACGACGGCGTTTTTTTTCGTCTCTAAAAGAAGGTGGATGTTTACGAACTGGTTCGGCCAGAGCTCGTTGCCTTTATTGTTAAAAACTGCCTTCAATCGCCCGGTACCGGTTGTCTGGTCGATTTCGTTGTCGATGGTCAGCAATTTGCCGCTAGCCAGTTTGGTCTGGTCGTCACGGCTGTAAGCGTCGACATCGAGCGCTCCATGACGCATGTGATCGGCCACCGTCTGCAGCTGATCTTCGGGCAAGGTGAAAAGGACAGCGATGGGCTGAAGCTGGGTGATCACCAGCAGTGGATTGGTATCCGAGGCATGCACCATGTTTCCTGGATCAACCAGGCGAAGGCCAATACGCCCGCTGACCGGAGCGGCGATATGGCAATAAGAGAGATTCAGCTTGGCACTGTCGACCTGTGCTTGGTCATTTCGCGTGGCGCCATCTAACTGGTCAACCGTCGCCTGCTGGGTGTCGACTTGCTGCTGCGACATGGC
>JAFAPG010000062.1 GCA_019247235.1 Acidobacteriota bacterium | reverse complement strand
CGAAGAACGAAATCCCGAGTACTTCGATTGGCGCGAAATTTACAACACCCTCACATTTGATGTCAATAAGAAATTACACACTATTTACAACCTTGGCTTGACTAGCGCCCGTGCCCCCGCTCTTTCCTTTGGAATCTGTGCGATTTGCCTGTGACAGTACCCCGAAGGAGACCTAGGGGAGTACCAGGCACCCAACATGAACCCACCCCAGCTACAGCAACAAGGGGCGTAACTGGAGGAGTTACTGCTGGTGTCTTTGCAATCGGTGGGTCGACGAAACCTGTCCAGCCTGTGTGTGGTTAATGAGACAAGCTTGTGAATGAAAAGGACACGAAACCCCTACAACTCAGGCCTGCCGGTAAGCCGTGCGATACGCTTAGAAATTGGCGGGTGAGTAGAAAATAGGCTAGTCAGGCTCATGCCGAGGAACGGCTGAATAATAAATAAGTGCGCGGTTGAAGGGGTGGCTTCAAGGGGCAAACGTTTTGCGTAGGCATCAAGCTTTGCTAACGCGCTAGCCAGGGCATAGGGATTGCCAGTGAAGTGCGCGCCGGTTTCATCTGCCTGGTACTCGCGTGATCGGGAGACCGCAAGTTGAATCAGCATGGCCGCGAAGGGAGCAAGGACCAACATTAAAAGCGCTCCCAGACCGCCGCCGCGATCTTCACGGTCGCGCTCGAAACCGCCAAACATCATTCCCCAGCGTGCTACTTCGGCCAAGTAGGTGATGGCGCCGGCCAGGGTCGCGGCAATCGAGCTAATTAAAATATCGCGATTGCGCACGTGTCCCAGTTCGTGGGCCAATACCCCTTCCAGCTCCTCATCGTTGAGGAGGTTCAAAATGCCTTGGGTGACCGCGACTGAGGCATGTTGCGGGTTACGCCCGGTGGCGAATGCATTCGGCGATTCGGTCGGGATCACGTACATCCTCGGCATGGGAAGGCCGACGCGCGAGGTCAGTCGCTCGACAATCTGGTAGGCACGCGGAATCTCCTCTCGCCCCGCTGGCTGTGCCCTGTACATGGCCAGCGCAATCTTGTCGGAAAAGAAATATGAGACAAAATTCATGACCGCGGCAGCGACGAGCGCCAGCAGCATGCCATTCTGTCCCCCCAGGAAGCGGCCGACAAAGATAAGCACAAGCGTGAGCGCCGTTATTAAAAACGCGGTTTTAAAGGTATTGCCCATTGCCCGCCCTCACCTCTAATAGATGCCGCCTCGCCACCAAAG
The DNA here is from genome assembly GCA_019247235.1 of Acidobacteriota bacterium. GTDB lineage: Bacteria > Acidobacteriota > Terriglobia > Terriglobales > Acidobacteriaceae > Gp1-AA145. The sequence continues at coordinate 1,352 of JAFAPG010000062.1, read as the reverse complement.
ATGCATAGGCGTGCGCCTGGCTAGGCTCGTTGAATCAATGAGATGGAGCAACCTGAGGGGGCGGTGGTGGCGGAAACCAAAAAGCTCGGATTGTCTTAACCAGTCAGGTTACTCGCATCCATTAGGTCAAGAGGAGAGATTGCGCTCATCCGGCCTTGAGAGAAGTCCACCTGCCAAAGAGGGCGCGAATTCGGCACTCTCGGCCGGAGCAAGGCTGTATATAATGAGGAGCCCTCGAAGCCACGTTCTCGAGTTTCGGCGACTCATGCCCCGAGACCACGACCCTAAGTCGTCGGACGCGAATGGAAACGTGGTCACCTTGAAAGCGGTGGCCGCGCACGTAGGTTTATCGGCCGGCACGGTGTCGGCGGTACTGAATGACGCGCCTTCGGCCAAGCACATTCCACAACAGACTCGGGACAGAATTATTGCCGCGGCGAGGAAGTTGGATTATCGGCCCAACTTCTTTGCCCGCTCTCTGCGCAAGCGCCGAACCTTTACCATTGGAGTGATCGCTCAAGAGATCGGCGACGGTTACGGCTCGAGCATCATTGCCGGAATTGAAAGTGGCGCGCGCTCACGCGATTACTTTTTCGTAACCGGCGTGCATCGTCACGATCGCGAGCTCTTTGAGCGCTACTCCCGATTGCTTCTGCAGCGGGGGGCCGAGGGCATTATCACCGTAGATTTCAACTTAGCGCATTCGCTTCCCGTGCCCGCCGTCGCCATTCCCGGCCACACCTCGAATGAAGGGGTCACCAATATCGTGCTCGATCACCGCCACGCCGCGGAACTGGCGTTACGGCATCTGGTCGAGCTCGGACATCGGCAGATCGCCATTTTTCGTGGGCACCCGCAGAGCGCCGACTCCGAACATCGCTGGAACGCGGTGAAAGATGTCTCTCGGGAAATCGGGCTCGAACTTGACCCTGAGCTGGTGTTGCAGATTGACTCCACCGATTCCACCCCTAGCCTCGGCTATCCGTATGGGAAGATATTGGTCGAGAAGAAACGACCGTTCACCGCCCTGTTCGCCTATAACGACATCTCCGCGATCGGCGCCATTCGCGCCTTCCAAGAAGCCGGACTGCGGGTCCCGGCCGATATCTCGGTCGTAGGTTTTGACGACATTCCCGGCGCCGCTTTCCACTACCCCAGCTTAACCACAGTTCGCCAGCCGCTTCGTCAGATGGGCGAGCTTGCCGTTGACATATTGGTGGATAGAATTGACGGGGAACAGGAGTGGCAGCGCGACGTGGCGGTGCAGCCGGAAATCGTGGTCCGCGAGTCGACCGGGCCTGTGCGGATCGGCTGACTGTGGCTCGATGGCAACGAGGAACTACAGCAACCAC
>JAFAPG010000061.1 GCA_019247235.1 Acidobacteriota bacterium | reverse complement strand
TTATCGGCCGGTACGGCGATTTGGCACTCCACCTTGTCCGTGCTGAGAAGTGGCCGCCCTCGACGGAGCACGTATTCCAGCCATGCCCCGGCGGATTGTGAGGTAATCACTGCGGCTAGCACCAGAGTCGTGTAAAACGTGGCATTGATGATTCCGCTGTCGAAAGCTACGCTGGCCAGCACGATCCCAGGACCGCCACGCGCATTGGTCGTGAGCGCCAAATTGATGAGGTCGAGTCCGTGAAATCCAGCCAGTCGACCGGCCAGAGCGACAGAAAGGATTTTGATGAGACACGTACCCACAAGGAAAATGAGCAACTGCTGCCACGAGAACACTTTCGCGAGATCAAGTTTCAGGCCGACAATGGCGAAATACACCGGAATGAAGAACGCAAATGACACCTTCCCGATTGCGTCCAGAGCCTCCGCAAAAAGACGCCGCTTTTTGTGGACCACCGCGAACGCAGCAAGAAACGCTGCGAACACTAGATTACCTAAATTTGACCTCGTTTTTGTACACTAGGCCGCTGATTCACGGCCGAAGTGTCCCGTAAGACTGGTTTCATCAGGGTCTTTCTTCGTCCCGTACCCTCCTACTCACTTGTCGGATTATTGTCATAGTGTACATTATATTCACTATGACCTTCATCCGCCGAATCAAACGTAAAGGCCGAGTCTATCTGGCCGAAGTCGAGAATAAGTGGGTGAAGGGCAAGGTTGTCCAGCGGCACATTCGTTACGTAGGCCGGGAAGCCGATGGTAAGACTCTTCTCGCTAGCTCGCTCTCCGAAGTTGAAGTGGAGCAAGTCAAGCTATACGGCCCCTTGCTGGTACTGCATCATTTGGCCAAAATGATTCATTTGCCCGAGCAGCTGGGTCCATACAGCCAGGAAATCCTCAGTTTGGTCTACGCCCACTGCCTGGATTACCGCAGCCTCAACCACATGCCGCAGTGGTTTGAGCGTACCGACTTGAACTTCCTCCTCGACCTCGAGAGCTTAACCGAGAAACGGCTGGTGGGCGCCTTGGATTATTTGGAGGGCTTAGAGGGCGAGATCTGGCAGCGGGACATGTTTCAGACACTCTGTCGCCACTATCATCTTCGTCCTTCCGGCGTCGTCTACGACGTTACCAACACCTACCTCTATGGCCATCGCTGTCCTCTCGCCAAGCCCGGGCTCGATAAAGATGGCATCAAAGGTCGGCCGCTCATTCAGGTCGGTTTGGCAGTCACTCAGAAGGAAGGCTTTCCCCTCTTCCATAAAGTCTTTGATGGCAACGTGCACGACTCTCGCACCCTGCGAGATCTGGTAACGCAATTCGGCAACTATCAACTTGCAAGCGGCCTGTTCATTTACGATCGCGGTATTCTCTCGAAACGCAACATCAAAGATATCAAAGACTTACAATGGGACACCCTCTGCGGGGTAGCCCTCAATCCGGCTTTAAAAAAATTCTGGCGCCCTTGGGCCAAGCCGCAGCGCTTGCTGCCATTCCGCAACCGAGTGCGGGTCGCATCCAGCGTGTTTTACACTCTCCGGCGGCCCTTCCGCATGGATGGAGTTCGAGGGAAACTGGCTCTCTGTTTCAATGAGCAGCGTCAGCACGCTACCCGGGAGTCGCGGCGCGACGAGATCGTCTACGCCCAGAAACTGCTGGCCCGAGGCCAAGCCATCAAAACCGGATTGCGCCCCTACTTCGATGCCCGCGGTCACTTACGTCAGGATGAGTTAGCCGCCGCGGAAGAGTTCGACGGTTACTCCTGTATCTTCTGCACGCGCTCCCTGCCGAACCAGGAAATGCTTTCTCTCTATTTTGACAAGGATTTGATCGAAAAAGCCTTTCGCAGTCTGAAGGGCATTATTCAGTTGCGTCCCGTCCGCCACTGGCTCGCCGAACGCGTGCGCGCCCACGTGTTCCTGTGTTATCTCGCCTACCTTCTCCTGGCTCTGCTTCGTTACCACCTGCGAGATACGGATTTCACCGCAGAGCGGGCTCTCAGCGAACTCAGCACTATGTACAAGGTCTATCTGCGCGATGCACAACATCGATTCCAGCTCTCGCGCACAGTGACCCTAAGCAAGAATCAAGAACTCATCTTGAAAGCCATCGACAAGTCGCTTCTAAAGGCCTAGTGTACATTTTTACGGTGGAATTCAGGTAAATTAGGTTCCCTTTAATTAATGCGAAGGAGCAAAGGAATTCGCGGCCGACGCGCGGGTACCCGAGCCGTGTCAGGCAGCCGGGGCCGAAAATCTTCAGTTCTCGGTTTCAACCGCTGACGGGGGCGGACTGGGGGCTTTTGGAGATTTTGGCGGGGCGGGCCCTTCGGCGACCGCTGCGCCGGCACGGATCTCGATTGTGCCGTGTTCATCGG
>JAFAPG010000021.1 GCA_019247235.1 Acidobacteriota bacterium | reverse complement strand
GCTTGCCGCCCACGGCTACATTTACGGTGTGCACAAAATGGAAGCCGATCAGGTGGTGCAACAGCGTGCGCCGGCTTTGCGGGGATGCAGCGTCTATATTCTTCGCTCCCATATTTTTGCCGGTGCCCACATCGACAATTACTTCATGGAAGCTTTTCGGGGAATCCCGGGGGGATCAAGCAAACGGGCACGGAAGATGCGAGAGCAAGGTAAACGGCTTCCCTGCATGCTCCCTTCCGGCAACCAGTATCTGGAGCACCGGATTCAATTCGTCCACGTTGACGACGTGGCCAGATTAATCGCCTACATCCTGCGCAAGAACCAGCCCGAGGCCCAGCGACTTACCATCCTGAATGTCGCAGGACAAGGCGCACCTTTAACCTTCGAACAATGTTCCCAATTGGCCAAGGCCAAGTTGGTTCGAGTACCCACGGAAAAGTTGTTCGCGTTGCTACTGCACTTTTTATGGCGCGCCAGAATATCGACCATCCCCCCGGACCTGGTGCCCTACATCACCTCCGACCTTTTATTAAATACATCGCGGCTCGAACAATTTTTGGGCAGCGATTATGCGAATGTGATCCGCTATCCAGTAAGAGAGGCTTTCGAAGAGTGCTTTCGCAAAGACGAACCGCATGCCGCCAACTTGGCCCCGGTCAAAGGCGGATAAGAAATGAGCACTCGCCCGTCTCTGAATCCGCTCTTCCTTTTTTCCTTCGGCCGTTCCCCCACGATCGCTCAGAGTTTTGGCAGTACGATGCCCTTCTGCGCTTGGTACTTACCACGACGGTCGGCGTAGCTGGTTTCGCAGACCTCATCGGATTGGAAGAAAATGATTTGGCACAAACCCTCGTTGGCATAGATCCGGGCAGGAAGAGGCGTAGTATTTGAAATCTCCAAAGTCACGAATCCCTCCCACTCCGGCTCAAACGGGGTGACGTTCACGATGATTCCGCAACGCGCGTAGGTGGATTTTCCCACGCAGATGGTCAAGACGTCGCGCGGAATCTTGAAGTATTCGACGGAGCGGGCCAAAGCAAAGGAATTCGGGGGAATGAGCGCGCAATCGGAGCGCACAGTTACAAACGAGCGCTCGTCGAAACCCTTAGGATCGACGATGGCGCAATTCACGTTGGTGAAAACCTTAAATTCATCGGCTACGCGTAAATCGTAGCCATAAGAAGACAACCCGTAAGAGACGACACCCTCACGAACTTGCTTCTCCGAGAAGGGATTGATCATCCCTTGTTCAAGGGCCATGCGACGAATCCAGCGATCACTTTTCAGCATGCTGCTCCTTACGACCAAGCGGGAATTCAATCGAGCGCTCGAATCGCGGGCTCACGGATTCAGCGACCGAAGGGGTTGTGGGCTGGGTTCCGTCATCTTACGGGAGAGTCCCTGCCGTTGACAATCTTTCTTATCTCTCTTAGCATCAAGCACTTGGGGCATTCCAGATTCTCACCGACGAGGCGCCCGTGATTAAGCTTGATATTATCAATGAAGTTGTCAATCGTACTGGCATTACCAAAACGAAGGCTGAGATGGCCGTAGAGACGGTTTTTGAAAGCATGAAACGGTCTTTGGCCAAAGGCGATCGTATTGAGCTGCGCGGGTTTGGCGTTTTTAATGTTCGTCCGCGCAAGACCGGGATTGGACGAAATCCCCGCACCGGCGCCGAAGTCTCCATTCCTCCGGGAAAGGCCGTTCGTTTCAAGCCAGGTAAGGAGTTACAGTCGATCGAGTAGCATCCCGCCAACTCATACGCTCGCGTGCTCCGTGCTCGATCTGAGAAGTCTGCGATGTCAAACCATGACTCCCCTGAAGTTCTCGTGCCTAGCGAAATTCTCGCCCCCGATTCTCAGGGACTGGTCTACGTGGATTCCCGCCGGCGCCGTTACTGGCTGAATATTCTCCTGCTTTTGTCAACATGTTTTACAACCCTGGTGGTCGGGGCACGCCTGCAGTGGAATTATCAGCAGGGTCTACCCCCGTTCTCGGTCGATGAGGGGATCTTTCCCCTATCTTGGGCGGTGAGAGGACACCACCTCGGGCTGGGAATACCGTTTTCCCTAACCTTGATGTTGATTCTGCTGGCCCATGAGATGGGGCACTACCTTTATTGCGTAAAATACCAGGTCCAAGCCACCCTGCCGTTCTTTATCCCCTTCCCCACATTGATAGGAACCCTCGGTGCCTTCATCCGCATCCGCTCCCCCCTGCGCTCGCGGGCTGTACTGTTTGACATTGGGATTGCAGGGCCGATTGCCGGGTTCTTAGTGGCTTTGCCGGTGCTGTTCTTCTCCCTTGGGCTCTCCCGTCCCGCTCCCTACGGAGCCGCGCCGCCCGAGATTCAACTTGGCTATCCGCTGATTTTTCATGTCGTCCGTCAGATTCTCGTTGCCACCGGCCATGGACCAGCTCTGCGCGAGCCGCTGTCACGTCTCTACCTGAACCCCATTTCAATCGCTGCCTGGGTCGGTATGTTCGCCACCTCGCTGAATTTGCTTCCCGGCGGACAACTGGATGGCGGACATATAGTCTTTGCTCTCTCGCCGCGAGCCCACAAGACGATCTCGCGACTTACCATTTTTGCCCTGATCCCGCTGGCTCTATTCTTCTGGACGGGATGGTTGATTTGGGCAATTCTACTTCGCCTCAGCGGCATGCGACACCCCGCGGTTACCGAATGGCCGGATATTACGCCCGCCCGGCGCTGGCTCGCCGTAGCAGCTCTCCTCATGCTGATCCTGACCTTGGCCCCCGCTCCCATTGGGCCACAGTCCGTGCTAGACTCGGCACGATCCATCGTTGACGCCGCCCGGCAGATGCACTTGGGCCATTAACCATCGATCAGAACCGGACCGCATATGTCCTCAGGGCTTTCGAACGAACGCGCGCCGTCCACGGTTGAGCTAGAGGAGTGGTTTAAGAAATTGTCACCTCACAGAAGGCACGAATCCAATTGGCTCAGTGATTTCTTCTGCCACCAGGGCGTGCACCGCTGGTACAGCCTCGATCTCAATCCTTTATTTCGGGGGCAGGCTCAGTTTCTGCCGCGGGTGTGAGCGGGTAAAGATTGCAACCTTAGGTTGACCGACTTAGGCGCGCGATCTCCGTACGATCGACGGGACGCGTGGGACGGACGCCCGGATCTAGTCCGGAACAGCGGAGCTTGACACCTCTTGCGCTGGCTCGCCTGCCACCATTTGTTGGGCAACAATCAGACGCCGAGCCTGACCGCGCATGCGCGGCAGGCGCAAGCGGAAAATCAAAGCACCTCCGAGCGCCACCACGCCTCCCGTAGCAACCATGGTTGGCGCACCCCAGCGATCGGCGAGTGCTCCCCCTAACAGGGCTCCGAAAGGGGCAACTCCCATGAACATCATGGAATAGACCGACATAACGCGTCCCCGCAAATGGTCTGGAACCATGGCCTGGATCAGGGTGTTTGAGGAAGACATCTGTAGCATCATCGCGAAGCCAACGGGCACTAGAATCGCCGTGGAAATCCAGAAAGCGCGCGAAATGGCAAAGGCAATCAGTGTCAAGGCGAAAGCGGCGCAAGACATTGCCACCCAGCGGCTGAGGCCTTGGACTCCGGAGCGAGTAGCCAGAGTCAGAGCGCCCAGTAGAGCTCCCACCCCGGTTGCCGACATCAGGATGCCGAGACCACGGGCCCCTCCGCCGAGAACTTTGTCGGCAAAAATCGGCATCAGCACCGTGTAAGGCATTGCCACCAAGCTGACTAAACCTAACAACAGCAGAAGCGCGCGAACCAAAGCGGTGTCCCGCACGAATCGAAATCCTTCCATGAGATGGGCTAGCGGTGAACCGATTGGCGCTTTTGGCCGCTCTCGCACCCGCATCATCAATAAGCCGATGATTACCGCGATGTAACTAACGCCGTTGGCAAAAAAGCACCAGCCCTCGCCGATATTGGCCACAAGCAATCCAGCGATGGCGGGACCGAGGATGCGGGCGCCGTTGAACATCGAAGAATTCAAGGCGATGGCGTTCATCAAATCTTCTTTGCCCACCATATCCACCAGGAATGACTGGCGGGCGGGAATGTCGAACGCATTCACTACACCCAAAAGGGCGGCCAGAG
>JAFAPG010000019.1 GCA_019247235.1 Acidobacteriota bacterium | reverse complement strand
CCAGAACCCTCGGGCTGACCAGATATACTCAGCTCTTATGCGATAGCATGCAATTTGATCCAACACCATATGCAGGGATCATCGATCTTGGGTTCGTCGACGCCGCCCACGATGTGGAACATGCTCGCAATGACACAATCAAAATGTTCGAGATGATGAGCAGTGAAGGCATGATCTTTTGGCACGATTATGGCGGAAAAGGCATTTTGCGTCCTCTCGCTAAGTACCTCGAATCGATAGGCCGACGATGCGCCGTTTACCGCATACGAGGGACGTCCCTTGCATGGGCCAGTGCGAAAGATCTAAAGAAATCGTTCCTATAGAGAGATATAGGTGAGTCCGGTAGAGGGGAATACGATTACGTATTTTCTCATTCTGCGGCACTCGGCTGCTCGGGGCTTGAGGCTCCGCGAGGAACGTCTAATCGCCTCACGTCGGAGAGCTTAGAAACCATCAGTGAGCTAATCCTCCACACCAAGCTGGAAATGAAATCGGAACATGGGAGCAAAATGCGGGCCTAAGCCACTTGTCGACACATCCATCTGACATTCGCTTCCTCTGGAATGTGTGCGTGTTCTGATCTCGCTTCTCCGATCGCATAGCCGGAAAAATTGTGAGGCCTCACCTGAAGTTTCACCATCACACGCCGTTCTGCCCGGCACCATTGCAACGATTGAGCGCATGAGCAGGAACCAGCAAGTACCAGTTGACGCGAGCTGCTGCGCATCCGCCGAAGGAGGTTGTGCCAAGTGCGCCTTAGACAAAAAATCTATGCAACTTTCTTAAGGCTCACCCTGACAGGGTTAAGGGGGGCAAGGTGAGTCCGGTGAAATTTGACCACAAAATGATTCTTGCAGAAGGATCAGGGCTTGATCACGAATTACGGAATTTAGAAGGAAAGCAATGCCCAAGAGCACGTGGTCTCGACCTACTTAAAGGCCGTCATTGGCCGTAAGCCACCAAATGGCGGAAGGTAAGGAGGAGGAGGAACCCCTCTGTTTTGAGAAGCCGCCATGGTAGAATTCTTCCCCGGAACCGGGACCCACCCTCATGAGGTAGTAAATCTTTTCGAGTGCGAAATCCATGACGATCAAGTGGCCAGGTAATCGCACCTTCGCATTCAGTATCTTCGACGATCCGGATTCACAGACAGTGACCGGGTTGCGGGCTGTGTATGATTATCTATCCGATGCGGGTTTGCGAACAACCGTGGGCGTGTGGCCATACGGTCCAACGCGGGAAAGAAACTCTGATGGGGAAACCTGCTGCAACCTTGAGTATCGCAAATACGTTCGAGAACTGAGTGGCCGTGGCTTTGAGATCGGCTTTCACCTTGCTGCGCCGCATTCCTGTTCTCGACAGGAAACCGCGAGCGGCCTAGATGCTTTCGCCGATTATTTCGGCGATTTCCCAATTACCATGGCCAATCACTACAACTCTGAGGCAATTTATTGGGGCAAGTATCGATTGGGCGGCGTGCGACAACGAATCTATGTCGCCGCGACGTTGACTAAGAATACTGGACGTTTCTCTGGAAATATCGAGGATTCACCGTACTTCTGGGGCGACTTGTGCAAGGAAAAAGTACGGTTTTGCAGGAACTTCACCTACGAGGGAATCAACACATTGGCTTCTTGCCCGTGGATGCCGTATCACGATCCTGAGCGGCAATATGTGAATTACTGGTTTGCTTCTTCGGACGGAAAGGAAGTGCAGAAGTGTCGGCAATTGCTTTGCGAACAGAATCAAGACGCGCTTGAATCCCAGGGCGGCGCCTGTATTGTCTACACACATTTTGGACTTGGTTTTGTCCGTGAGGGTGTACTCGATGAGCGCTTTCGCATGCTCATTGACCGGTTGAGGCAGAAGAACGGTTGGTTTGTGCCAGTAGGAACACTGCTGGAGTACCTGCGTGCGCAGCGGCCCGATGTAGCAATAACTTCTCATCAACGCCGAAACTTGGAATGGCGTTGGCTTAGAGGCAAACTCTTTCGGGGTTGTTCCTAACACTTAGTTCGAGAAAACTACCTAGACTCCCACGGACATTGAACGGGTAGAAAAACGGGTTAGATGGTAATCTCCATTCCACGGTTTCTTGTGGATGCGAGAATCGTGGCTTATTAATTTTGTGACGAGCGAAGCGATTTGCCCCCAATCCCCCCACGGACGGGCCCATCCAATCCCAAGGACATCAACTCGCCAAGCAGTCTTAAAGGGGCCACGTCGGGAGATCTGAAGTTGTTAACTTCATATGTCGGAGCCTGGGAGATGCGCCTGCAGTGAAGCCATTACTGGCCCGCCTCCCTACATAATGGGTTAATTTTCGAACTGTGGATCGGCAGCGTACTTCACGGCTACACCTGTGATGAACCGGTCATCAGGTCGTAAGTCGGACGCCTGAAATCATCTGTGATCGGCACAGGAAGCTTCCTGCTAACTGACAGCCGCTTCACAATGGGAACGGCGAATGATCGACGGAGGTGTTAGTTGCTGATTGAGCGTTTTGACGAAAAACATGTCTCTCGGGTCCGCGCCTTCAACCAACGTCTCCGTGACGGCGGAAGTTCTTTCCACTTTGAAGAGAATCCTACAAATATCCACGGTCTGACGGCTGCGACCAACGAAATTCGCTTAGAGCACTTTCTCGTGATCGATGCAGAGGGCAATGTTCGCGGCGCATACACCTTGATTTTCCAACAGTTCATGATTGGCGGTTCTCCCGAGCGTGTTGCGTTTCTACAAATCCCTATCTCAGAAGGATCAGTCAATTCGGCTTTTTCTCCCGTGGGGGTATTGCTGTTAAAGGATGCCTTACGTCGTTCGCCATTGCTGTTTGCGCTAGGTATGGGAGGCATCGAGCGACCCCTGCCCCGCTTACTTCGTGCTCTGGGTTTCTCGGTAGAGCAAGTACCATTCTTCTTTCTCGTCATCCGGCCACGGCCTTTCCTACGAAACGCTACGGCCCTGAGCAGAAGACCTTTGCTTCGTGTTGCCAGTCGAATCGCTGCCAACACAGGAATTGGCGACCTCGCTTTCAATACAATACACGCTCTGCGAGGCTTCCGAGCTGCGGCAAAGCGAAAGCTACGTGTGGAGTGCGCGCCTGAATTTGGGCCAAGCGCGAACACGATATGGGCTGCTGCTGTTCAACATTATTCGTGCATCTCGATCCGCGATACTGAGACTCTCAATTATCTCTATCCTACGCGGGATTCTCGGTACCATAGACTGAGCGTCTACGACGAGGATGGTTTGACCGGATGGGCTGTGGTTACAGATTCACAAATGCGTGGTCATAACCATTTCGGGAACATGCGCGTAGGGACGATTGCGAACTGTCTGGCCCGTCCGGGACGCGAGCAGGAAGTGATTCTCGCAGCTACTCGCTACCTCCGGGAAAGACCGGTGGACCTGATCGTATCAAACCAGCTGCACCCAAACTGGATTCGCGCATTGGATCATGCGCGATATCTTAGTTATCGTTCAAACTTCGCCTTTGCACTCTCTCCTGCGCTGAGATCTAAGATCGACTTGTACGACAGCGCTTTGCAGCGCGTTCACATCAATCGCGGCGACGGCGACGGCGCTTACAATCTGTGATATGCAGATGAAATAGAGGCTCCTTCTGCAATCTTATCCAGTCATTGGAGAAAGCAAGCGTTAGCCGCCGCTGGCCATGTGAGGACCTGAAACGGCGATGGCAGACGAGCGCTCATAGCTGCCGTTTTTCCACGGCTTTGACAATCTTATCGACCGAGTTCAACTCTCCGATTTCCTCAAGATCGAAGTGCATGCCGAATGTCTGCTCAATCTGCATAACAATAGTCAGATGATTTAGAGAATCCCAGTTCGGCAGCTCCGAAGCCTTCGAGTCTGGCTGAATCGTGCTCGCGGGAACACGTAGATTTTCCGAAATAATCCTCCGTATTTCGCTAACCGGATTCATGATCTATGTTTCCTCTACCCGAATTGCTGGGGGAATCCCAGTTTGCGCGACATCGATTTCGGCAGAATCCTGATTCGAATATTTGTTTGAAAAGAACTCTACCGCAGGACCGTTTCTGGCCGTCTGCGAGGCTGGGGCGACCACGGAGTCGACGCCCATCTGACGAGCTTTGTCGACCGCGTACCCCAATAGTGCTTCTTCCACTCTCTTTCCCATCGCCCGGCAACTCATAACGAAGTCCACGATGCGGGCTTGTCGAGGGCTGAGCCGAGAGAGACTTACCAAACCTACCAGCCCTAGGTCGCCGAATCGGTCACCAACCTGGAACACATAGGCTGCATTACCCCGCTGACACGCCCAATCCCACAGCGCCTGCTCCTCCATCCGTCGGACCGACAAGTTGAACTGATTCGTCTTGTTCAGCAGTTGAGCAGCCCGAGGAAGCGACTCCCGCTTCAAAACCCCAGCCTTGACGCAAATCCCTAGCGAATTCAGCCACTCCTCAATCCCGCCGGTCATTTTCTGGAGCAACTTGCGGTCTCGGTCGGCGTGATACATCGCCGTTCGCTCAAGGTCTTCCTTGTTGATGTTGGCGGTTTCGAAACACTGCAAGGATGAAACGAAGGGCATATAGTCGGCTGGCGAAGCTGGCAAATCTGGCACGTATACCTGCGGCATAAAATGGCGAATCTGATCCCGCTCCTGAGGGCTGTCATCTAGAACAACAAATGCCTCAAGGCCGAGATTAAGTTCCTCCGCCATACTGAATAGGTTTTCCACTTTATTGTTCCAGTTGATGCGCCAGCAAACGAAATCTTCTCTTCTCAGGACCATGCCCGGGTGATTGTCAATGACGGATAGGGCAAATTCCTCGTTATTCTTGCTCATCACGGCCAACAGAACTCCTCGTGACTTCAGCGACTTGAGAGCGAGTTGGAAATCTCGATAACACTCGCCCAGGGGATCGGGAGAGCCCAATTTTATAGACTCGACTCCATCGTCAGCCGCTACGCCACCCCACAGCGTGTTATCCAGGTCACAGACAAGTACTTTCTTGCCCAAACCCAGCACTCCCCGGATCACGGCTTTAATCTCTGCTGCCGCCTTAGCGAAAAGAGGGTAGGAATAGAGAATTTTTCCGAGTGCATACATGCGTAAATCATAGGCGGGGGAACTCAAAGAGATCTGCCAATACGCCATGTCGAGAAGGATGATATTGCTGTAAGGCGCGCACTTTTCTGCTAGTAAGAGGTTCGCTCTGGCGAGCAGATTCGCCAACCCGTAATGGTGTTTCCAGCTGAGACTCTGTATCCAGCGCAGATAGCTGGGTATGGCCCAGGTGGTCACCAAAACCAACCCTACCTTATGAGAACACTGAATCACCAGTTCCGCGAACTGCTCCACTTCTTCGAGAACTATTTCCAGGGAAATTGACTGGAACTGGATCACCCGTTGAAATGCCGGCAAGGTTAGTGTGGGGGTTGTCCAAATTAACACGTAATCAGGATTAGTCCTCCATGCCGCGTGCTCCGAATCCACCAGGACCTGGTGCACTTGGGAATAAGGAGCCGCAACCGCGCGGATTTTTGGCTCATCGGGTGAAGTTTCCAGCAGGCGAATAAGCGGGTCCACGAGGGTGTCCCCGACCAGAAGCAGAGTTTTCTCGGAGGACTTGCTCGCCTTTGAACCACCGCCATCTTGCTTCGGCTCAGTCGATACGGGTTCGGTAAGGGAAGACATTTTCTTCAAATTTATCGACCGTCGCTAGAGGTTTTTAAACCGTATCGTGTTCCACAATTCCACGCAAGTCGTCAACCGACATAATGACCACGTCACCAGAATGTTCGAGCTCATCCCGTCTTACCAATTGGTGTTCATCTTGTGCCCTTACTGATCAGCCTCTTACGGCTAGCCTCTGGTAGCGTTTCTATCTGCCCTCCCCGGCATCGACGCTGGCGGCGTCCGGGCGTCCGAACGTGGGATATCGCCGTCGAGAAAACTCTCGCACGGCCTCAATGAGCCTCTTGCGACGAGGAATGTGCTTTCCAGATTGTTGGGTAGACAGTTCCTATATAATGAACTCTCCGCGAAATTCGAGCGAAACTCCCCTAACACTATGCAAGATATTGCACACTCAGCCGGCGGCAACTCCCGCGAGGCTAGCCCATATAGGTGTAACTGCATGAATACAGTACCCTTATTTCTCTTAGCGAAATCGCTCGGGTCGGGCAAATGCGTAATTTTTGGCAAGGCAAGTGCAAGTTAAGGCGACAAAGAGACCCGTTCCAGTTCGATATTGACTAGGTAAAGCGTCTCAAAAAACTTTAGTAACGGTTACTACAGTGGAAAACACCAGTACGCTTAAGAAATCCTTAGGAAGTATTCGCCGCAGAGCCGTCGATCTTTCTCAGTTCAATCCGGTTCGCGAAACTCAGCTGTCGGAGGACCAGTCGTTGCCCCTGGTCATGGAGCCAGCTACCGACCAAGTTGACTTGGCAGATTGGGCGGCTACCAATCGTGAGTACATCAATGCCAAGCTACACAAGCATGGCGGCATTCTGTTCCGCGGGTTTGGGCTATCGACGGCGGAGGATTTTGAACGGGTCGCGGCTTCCATTTACAAAGAGATTTATTCCGAATACGGTGACCTGCCGCGCGAGGGGGTGGCTGGCAAGATCTACACCTCGACTCCATACCCGGAAGACAAAGCCATTCTTTATCACAACGAGAGTTCGCACATGAACGCCTGGCCAACCCGTATCAGCTTCTTCTGCTTGCTGGCGGCGAAGGAAGGCGGATGTTCGCCCATTGTCGACTGTCGTAAGGTGTATCAGCAACTCGACAGCATCGTTCGAGGAAAATTCGAGAATCTGGGGTTAATGTACGTGCGCAATTTTTCCGAAGGGCTGGATGTAAGTTGGCAGCGTTTCTTCCAGACCGAAGAGCGGGCCAAAGTCGAAGAAGCCTGTCAAAAGCA
>JAFAPG010000008.1 GCA_019247235.1 Acidobacteriota bacterium | reverse complement strand
ATCCCTCGGCGCCGGTATTTTCGGTGGAGACGGCTTTCTGTTGCAGAAGGTGAGCGGCCAGGGAACGGCATGGCTCGAACTCTCCGGCGAACTGGTCGTGCGCGATCTCACCCCGGGTGAAACCTTGCGCGTTCATCCCGGGCATGTGGGCGCGTTTCAGGCGAGTGTTTCATTCCAGATCACAACCGTTCCGGGCATCAAAAACATGATCTTTGGTGGCGATGGAATTTTTCTTGCGTCTCTTACCGGGCCTGGACGAATTTGGTTACAAACATTGCCCATCGCAAAGCTCGCGCACGCAATCGAAAAGTATTTGCCCCGCGAGGCTGCTCGACAAACCACCGAAGGCGGGGTCCTCGGGGGCCTTGTCGGCTCGATCCTCGATGAGATGAAGTAAGTCGTAGATCTCGGTTGGGTGTAAAATTCCTAGATTGGGGAACTCAACATGATTCGTTGGGCCACGCTGAGCGGGGCATAAGCGAATCAGAGCTTCGGGTCAAACGCTCGAGCCTCGAATGGGAGAAGCGGCAATGCGCAAAGCTTCTATGTTGAGAATTCCCTGCATCTTGGCAATTTCCTTCGCTGTCATTTCCCAGGTTAGCTACGCTCAGCGTGGCGGTCATCGCGGCGCCGGTTTTCACGCCGGAGGTTTCGGCAATCAGGGCGGCGGCGCGGGGATCTTCCGCGGCGCGGTAAGGGGCTTCCGCGGATCCCGTAACCGCGGCTTCGGTGGATTCCACAATGGCCGCGGCTTAGGTGGATTCCACAATGGAACAGGGTTTGGCAACATAGCCGGCCGCGGTTTTTCAGGTTTTCGCGGGCCCTTATATGGTGGCTTTGGCGGTGGATACGGTTACAACTACGGACTGACTTTCAACTTCGGATTTTTGCCGTTTTTGGGTGGGTACCCGTATGTTTACGGTTACACGCCTTGGTTGGGAGTTCCGCCTCCATATTACTTTCCCTACGATTATCCGAATTATGGTGCGCCATACGATAGGGGGAACGACAGATTCGGTAAGGATCCTTGCCTTCCTGACTATCGTCATGAAGACCGCTGCAAGGACAGTTCTTCAGACAATTCCCGCCCCAAACGCGAAAGCGCTCCCGCCCTGCCCTCGAACCAGGAAAGCGCGCCCAATGGCACCTATGTAGCACGCGAGTCTACAGACGAGTACCAGACACGAGTCCATTCCATCCTGAAGGACACCACGGCAGTAAGCGCCTTGCGACTTGCGTATGCCCCTGGCCCACAGGTTTCGTCTATCCAGATCCGTCGAGGGGTCGCTAACGCGATGCAAGCGCTGCGAGCCATGCCGCCAGAAGCCCGCCAGCGGCAACTTGAGTCGAACCGTTACGCTCACTTCTCGGCGCAAGAACGACAGCTTCTCAAGGACAGCCTGCCAATGCCGACTTGGGACACCCAATAGAGTGCCGAGCCCGACGGCTAATCTGTATGCCCCGGTAATGTTTCGTTATGCCTTGGCGAGCAGCGCGGCATGTCAAATCGTCATCTCTTGGTTCCACTTACATTGGGGGCCGAATAACTGGCTTGGAATGACGATATATAATCCGTGCTTGTTTGGGTGGAGGTGTTCCATGTCGCGAATGAAATGTTCCTTGTTGTTTTGTACGCTGATGTGCCTGTATGTGCCGCACACTACTTGCGCCCAAACAACCACCAGCCCCTCGGGCCTGCACCTGCCTCCGTTGGCAGAACAGAGCCAAGGTATGGGTGTTCCGGTAAAAAGTGAAGAGCAAGTCAACCAGGAGCGCCTGCAAAAATATCGCGAGCTGCGTCAGCAAGAGATACGCCGCGATAGCGACAAGCTTTACCAGTTAACCGGGGAGCTGAAGGAATATATCGACAAAAATAGCTCCACCGTGCTCTCGCTGGATATGCTCAAGAAAGCGGACGCGATTGAGAAACTCGCTCATAGCGTCCGACAGAAGATGAAAGACTTCCAGTGAGCCTCCCACTCGCGGTCACTGTCGAACGTCTCGCTCTGAGACACTCCAGTTCTGAGGCACGCCTCTCGGACATCGGCAGATCACCATAACCGTCGTCTCGGCCGCCTTAAAAAAAGCCCCTTCTAAACTACCCGACGTCCCAGACCTTGTCGTCGCACAAACACCCTTCTGCCGCGGCACCTAATCGTTTAGGTGGAGGTGAGTCCGTCCTTAAAGCTCTAGCAGGACCGACGGCCGGGCGTGCTAAATCGATCTAGTAACGGTTTAGATAATCAATTTTGCTTGACAAGGGTCCTCAACCAGGGGTAAAAAACGTGACGCTCGGAAAAATGGTTTTTCGTGATTCCGTC
>JAFAPG010000709.1 GCA_019247235.1 Acidobacteriota bacterium | reverse complement strand
CACTGAAGGCATCACGGGAAATACCAACCACGGCTTCATCGTAGCGCAGTGCCCAGGTGTAGTAGACATGGCGACATCCGTCTCGTACCACCGGTGGCCTCAATCCTTGCAACTGGGCTACGCCACGCGTAAGCGTTTCTGCCACTTTCTGGCGACGTTGCACGTGATGCTCGGCCTTCTTTAATTGTTCGATCCCCACGGCTGCGGACAATTCCGTCATTCGGAAATTGAAACCGACCAGATTTTGAATGTCGTGGAGTCCCAAGGGCTCGACAATATTCTCGGCATGATTGCGTATCAACTGAAGACGCTGCGCCAGGTTCTCGTCCTCAGTCACGCACATCCCTCCTTCGCCAGTATGGATGTGCTTGTGATAGTTGAGGCTAAAAACACCGATGTGACCTATCGTCCCGCAGTATCGGCCATACTCGGTTGCCAGCGGGCCTTGAGCGTTATCTTCAACCAAGAAGAGATTATGTTGCCGTGCTATCGATACCAATTCGCGGAGCGACGCGGGATGGCCAAAGAGATTGACAGCTAGAATGACCTTGGTGCGAGGGGTAATGGCGTAACGAACAGCTTGACTATCCAGGCAGAATGTGTCGGGTTCAATGTCAACGAAGACTGGAATGCCACCATAAATTAGTGGAGCTATGGCGGTAGCTGACATCGTATATGGCGGAACGATCACTTCATCGCCAGGGCCAACGCCGACTGCCCCCATAGCCGCGATGAGACCCGAAGTGGCCGAATTGACCGATACAGCGTGTCTTACTCCGAATTTCTCGCGCCAGGCGTCCTCAAAGGCTCGGATGCGCGGTCCCCCCAAGAACTGATCGCCGCTGCTGCCATAAAAAGCCGAGAGACAGCCCGACTTCATCACATCATGAACTGCGTTTGCCTCTTCAGAGCCAATAGAGTTGTACAGCTCCAATCCTTGACGAATCACTGGGCCTCCGCCGTGGATTGCGAGCTCATCGTCTACGCTACGCATGCTAGATTGCCTACGTTATCTCTGGTTGAAAGCCGCAAGTAGAATTTGATCGCTGTAACTACCGCCGGAGTACAACTGTGCCTTTCGACTGCCCTCGACAATCCAGCCTGCCTTTTGAAAGGCTTTGATTGATCCTGTGTTCTCCGCATAGCTGCCGGCAGTTAGCTTACGCAAATTTAAGACTCGGAAGGCATAGTCGGTGACGAGAAGAATGGCATCTGTCGCGTATCCCTTACCCCAACAGTCTCTCTCGCCCAAGAGAATGCCCAAGTCGGCTGACCGATGAACCCAATGAATGGGTTCGAGCTTGAGGTTTCCAATGTGGCGATCTCCTGCTTTGAGAACGATGGCGAGAAAAACCGAATCGTGATTATTGTTTCTCCCTTCAATGTAGTCTCGCAATGACTCGCGAGAGTGCGGAGCGAATCTACTCTCCAGAAAACGGGTGACTACTGGATCGTTCATCCAACGATAGTAGGTTTCATTTGCGTCGTCCGGACGTACTTCTCGCAGATAGAGCCGCTCCGCCTGCAAAAATGAGTAGTGACTACACGGCGCATCTCTCAAGTCACCGGTTAGAGGCATGCCTAGTACTTTACTGAACCCGGTGCTCATCGATGAATCCGAATCGGTAGACCGGCATTCCGAATTTGCGAGCGGGTCTGCATTGGGTTCTCATCTTTGAAGCAAAAGAACGTGCCAGCCGCAACCGCATCGGCCTTGCCTAATTGAAAACCTTCCACAAAGTGCGCGGCAAGCCCGCAACCACCCGAAGCTACAACCGGTATGTGAACTGCTTCTGTAACTTGGCGAACGAGTTCCACGTCGAGACCGCGGCGGGTGCCGTCGCGATCAATCGAAGTCAGCAAGATTTCACCTGCCCCAAGCCGTTGTCCCTCCAGTGCCCAAGCAGCTGGACTCCAGTCGGTTTTTACCTTGCCACCGTGAGTCCAAACAAGGTATGGCCCGGTCTGCTCGCGCCGGAAGTCAATGCTAAGAACCACACACTGCGACCCGTAGGAGTCGGCAGCTTTGCGAATTAGAGTCGGATCCAGAACAGCGGCAGTATTGAGCGCTACTTTGTCGGCGCCATTTGAGAGAAGAGTCCGAAAGTCTGCGAGCGAACGAACACCCCCGCCGACCGTGAAGGGCATAAATACTTCTTCCGCCGCTTTTCTCACCACTTCGACCATTGCGCAACGCCATTGCGACGTCGCATCCAGATCTAAGAAGATGAGTTCGTCAGCAGCCTGGGCCTCGTAGATCTTGGCTTGTGAAACCGGATCCCCTATCTCGATAACCCTTGCAAAATTTACCGTCGTAACCAGAACTGGCTGACGCATGCCGCCGATCTCGCGAACTTTCATTTGTAACTTCGGAATAAGTCGCCGTTTCAGCATTTGGGTTCACGGGTTCCACTGCACGAAGTTCGATAAAGCTTTCAGGCCCTGATCCTGACTCTTTTCAGGATGAAATTGAGTAGCAAAGATGTTGTTCTTTCGGACGGCGGCAGTGAATGTTCCTCCGTAGTCGCTGATTGCCTCCACATCCCGATCATCTCTGCAATGCATGTAATACGAATGTACGAAATAGAAATCCGAAGCCACGGGAATACCTGTAGCCAGCACACTGCCATTTTTCCAGACGGCTTCGTTCCAACCGATGTGTGGTATTCGACAGCCCGGAAAATCTGGCTCAAGCCGCACCACATCTGCGTCAAACCACCCCAACCCTGGGTACTCCCCACCTTCAAAACTTCTCGCCGCCATGGCCTGCATACCCAGGCAAATACCAAGTATTGGTTTGCCTCGCCGGCAAACCTCCAGTGTAAGCGCATCACTAAAACCCCTCGACCGCAACGCGCGCATACAGTCGCGAAATGCGCCTACGCCGGGCAATACAAAACGACTGCATTTTTGGAGGTCTTCCGGGCGAACGCAAACACAGGCCTCGGCGCCTGCCACCTGCAGCGCATGATAGACGGACAATAGATTTCCCATGCCGTAATCGATGATTCCGACCATTACCTTAATTACCGGCCGCCAGAACCGTGGGCCTCAGCAAGCCGGATCTCCTGACTTGCTCTTCTGCTTCGTTGCGCGGCATGGCGCCTTCTCGGGGCCACTGCTCAAGGTCCGAAGTGGGAGCGCCGTGAACAGTTCGTTCCGGCTGATGCTCGTGAGGAGACACTTGATGGCTCCTCGCAATCTCCATAAACTCTGCCTCGGTTAAGCCTACAAAATCGAGGAAGAGATCAAGACTCGGCGGTCTTTTTCCCTCATAATTGTCTAGTATTCGGAGCGCATCTTCCCGCTGTAGCCGGTGATTACGAATATCGAGAGAAAACAAGTGTGATGGCCGAGTATATCCACGCTTGATGTACTTGATGTAGTCACGCACTCCCTGCATACAACACTCGATCTTCTCGTATCCATAGCCTGGTGGTATGTTCTCGACTTCGTCTCTCTCCCATCCCAGGTCCCGTTCAATGATCTCCACCTGTCTCTTCACATCCCATGGCACAAATGACCCCAAACACACGGACCGATACGCAATTTTTCTCAATTCACTCAGGGGAGGATAGGTAAATGGTTTGAGGTCACGTTGGTCGACCGTGCCTTGCAATCGAATGAACATGTCTTGTGCTGTAATACCCAGGTTGACGAACCGGTTGAAGCGTTTCTCGTCTACTTCCTCGGATTGGTCGTAACCGTAGTAGGCGGTATATTCAGAAGATGGTTCTCCCCACATTACCAGTGGCACTTGATGCTGAATGGCTACCCACATTGGATAAGCGAAACATCCCGTGTGGCAGTGCCAGCAGAAGTCTCCTTTTTCGAGAAAGCTCTGCAGCATTAGCTTCTGTACCACTTTCCAATTTGGTGTGAAATGATGCAGTGCAACCCCCAGTTTTCGCACAGTCCGTGTGGTGTTTTGGAGCAGCTTGGGGCGCAGGAAGCCGTGATCGAAGCGCACTACCAGAGGTTTAAGACCATATTCCTTCACGAGGTAATACAGAGTCCAAGTGCTGTCCTTTCCGCCACTGAAAGGCACAATGCAATCGTAATCGTATTTGCCGCGATAACACGCGATTAACTCGTCCAATTCCCGTTTTCGGGCCTCCCAATCCATAACGGTCTGCTTGTATTCATGTTGTCTGCAAACGTTACAGATGCCGCTTTCGTCGAAAATGATGGTTTCATGGGTTTCAGGTAGCAGGCATCGCGTGCATCGTCGGATAGTGTTCATGGGACTCTCTGTTAATGGAGTGGGTAGTGAACGAGGAGTGTCTCAAATCCAGTACAACCGTTGTGGGACTTTGGTTGGCTTGCTTACTTCACCAAACTCCAGGTGATAGGTGTGCCCTTTCGGACTGGACAATTCACTTGCTTGCCGACGAGCACATCGTAAAACTTCGGTGAGAGTCCATTTCCGGGACGAATGGCACGCATATTTTCTGAGGAGAGCACATCTCCTTCTCTGAGTTCTTTGGTCACATACAGAGAACGCCGGAAAACTAATGTCGCCGCTTCCCCGGGCGTGGTGCCGTACGTGACCTTTCCGAGAGAATGCCACGCCCGTTCACTCTCGGTAACCAAGCTTTGCATTTCTTCAGGCTCGAGCGAAAAGGCGGAGTCTACGCCGCCGTCGCTGCGGCGCAATGTCAAATGGTTCTCGATGAGCGTGGCCCCCAGTGCAACGCTAGCGACCGCGACACCAATTCCCAGAG
>JAFAPG010000705.1 GCA_019247235.1 Acidobacteriota bacterium | reverse complement strand
CCCCCGAACTGTCATCACCAGCATTGACTCCCGGCACCAAATTCATATCTCTACGAATGCCAAAGCTTCCGCCCAGAAAATCGGCCTGGTGTTCGGCGGCCTCTTTAGCAGCCCCACGGAATTGTTTGACTTCGATCCTCAGCAAGAAACCATCTTGCCGGTGAGCCCGCCCCTTAATGACCCGAATCTGCCGACGTTTGCTGCTTTCGTGACTCGTATGCTCGTACTTCCGAATGGGCAGGTGCTGTTCAACGACGGCCTCGGCAACCAGCTATATGTCTACACGCCTGAAGGATCCGCCAAGCGCGCCTACTTGCCCGTCATTGAGAGAGTTGAGCAAAACGAAGATGGCGTATTCACCATGACAGGCAGACAATTGAATGGACCATCCGACGCATCAGCGTATGGCGACGATGCACAAAGCAACGAGAACTTTCCCGTCGTCCGACTGCAGGATTCCCACGGCCTGGTTTTCTATTGCCGGTCGAAGGATTGGACCTCCACGAGCGTGGGGAACATTCGGCGCGAAAAGGTCAAATTCACCCTAAACCCAGCGGTCACGCCCGGTCTCTATCAACTGATTGTGAGCGGAGGCGGGATTTCCTCTTTTCCTGTCGTGCTCCGCATTACCGAGGAAGAACTGAATCGGCGTTAGAACGGGTTGTCGTCAAAGGTCGGGCTTCATGTCAGGAGAGCGCCATTGTTTCCGATGGTTCCCTCTCCAGCCACTTCGATTTGTCGGCACCTGCGGGAACTCTGTGGAGAATTGAACGGGGCCAACGGTGGTGGCTAAATCTGGCCCAGGTCGACGAAGAGTACGTTCGACGGAACCGGCCGATTCTCAACAGTGAATCGTTTAAATCAACAAACCCCGATTCCCAACTTAGCATCCACTTAGGCTACGGTGGAGACGAAATGAGTAAAAAGAAATCCCTGGCAGACCCTTCCCGGCTGGATCCGCTCGGTTCTAATAAGCAGTTGCTTCGTGTGGTTATCGAAACCCCCAAGGGAAGTCGCAATAAATTTGCCTTTAATTCCGAAGAACACATCTTTGAGCTGAAGAAGGTGCTGCCGTCGGGTATGGAATTCCCCTATGATTTTGGATTTGTTCCTTCCACGCTAGCCGAAGACGGAGACCCGATTGATGTTCTCGTGCTTATGGACGAGCCTGCCTTTCCTGGCTGCGTGCTTCGATGTCGTCCCATTGGGGTCATCGAAGGTGAGCAGGGCGACAAGAATCAGAAGGAACGAAATGACCGCATTCTGGCAGTAGAACGCGATGCGCACAGTTGGGCGGACATAAAGACGATTGATGACCTGGGCAAGCAATTTAGGCGAGAACTGGAAGAATTCTTTGTGAATTATCACAAGCTTTCGGGAAAAGAATACCGAGTGTTGGGTATAAAAGGACCCGATCAAGCGCGAAAGCTGGTCAAAGAGTCAATGCAGTAGAGCAATTGTCGACCTGGCGAGTGCTTCGCCGACGTGACAGGAGCAGCCTCGCCCGTCAGTGTGATCAATAGCGGTAAAGCTGCTGCTTACTCCAGGGCACGACGAAAAAAATCCCGACTGGCGGTTCCATCGTTCTCAAATGAGCCCTTGCCCTCGATGGAGATACCGCCAGAGTAGCCGATCTTCTTCACATACCGAAAGAATTCGGAGTAATGATCGTCTTCTCTGAGCTCGTGTGGCCAAAGGCGGCCGTGCGGGTTGGCAAAGTGAAAATGTACGATCTGTTTCCTAGCCGTCTCCACGATTCTGGGATCTTCGTTCTCCTCCCGCAGGTGGTAATAGTCAATAATCATACGGACCTGTGCATGTCGTGTGCGCCGGACCATATCGAGAGTTTCGGCTCCAGTGGTCAGGATATTGCTCTCCTGGTGCCGTAGGGGTTCGATTGCGATCAGCAGATGATGCTTGCGGGCGATATCTCCGGCCATGCGAAGAAAATCTACGATCTGCTGTTGCGCCCGCTCACGTGGAAACCCCTCAGGAACATTGCGAGATCCGGCGCTGCCCCACACCGCCACGGAAGCGCCCAGTCGACGACAACGTGCGAGGCACTGCTCCAGGTAGTCTCCTACCGCCTTGAGGGAGACCTGGTTGCCTACAACCTTCAAGTCGGGACGACGGATCAGACTATTGAGGGCACGGCAGCGAAGCGGCGAAGCCAGGATTTTCTCGGAGAATTGTCCGAAGTCCGCTTCGCTTAAGGCAGCAATATCGGCGGCGGCGGGCTCGATGTAATCAAACCCGTATTTGTTGGCGTTGTCGATGTCGCGGGTGCAGACACCGACAGAAATGTTGGCTGTTCTGGTCCAAGCAGTGGAACCGAGTGCGGCGGCGACGATGCCATTCAGAAGCGAGCGACGCGTAATCATCAGAGGTTCTTGGATTTTGCTGGGCACGAGCGCGACCTTATCTGTTGATCCTGTGCTGGAACCGAGGGCTCGCGTCCTGTTCTCGTACTTGCGGGAGAGAGTTGCGAAAACCTCGGATCGCAAAGGAAACCCGAGGACTTGTGGGCGCGCACCATTCCTTCGTTGCCAGCCGCCTTGCCATTCCCGACGTCAAGCGCCAAACCGCCTGCTAGATCTCCTCTCTTACCACATAGGGCTCTCGGTACGCGCCACGCAATAACCGATTTGCTTCTTCATCATCGACTACCTGCTCGTTCGTCGGATCAAAGCGCAAAATACGGCCAAGACGGTACGACGCATTTGCCAAGTGCACGAGTGTAGTGGAGATGTGCCCTTCATCGATGGGGGAATGGATCTGGTCACCGCGGCGGCTGCGAACGCAAGCGATGAAGTTGGCGAAATGATCTCCGGAGCCGCTGCCGGAGGGACCGGGTTCGCATCGATCGGTTAACCAAGTTTTGTAGGCATCATAGCCATCAATGGCAAGATATCCATTTGAACCGTAGAAGAGGTTGCCTATGGTATTGGTCTTGGCATCAACCGCGCCGAGCGGCTGCGTAGCTGTGACTTTTCTGCCGGGGGCGGGCGTGAGTCCCGCGGCGGGTACGGCGCTGCTCTTGTAAGCTCCGCTGCCGATTTCGGCTTCGTGATTGGTGATCCAGTGCCGAATAGCAAGTTCCATCACTTTCGGTTTCCCATCGTCGCTGTTGAAATGGAAGGTCGCATTCAATACATTCGGTGTCTGCTGATCGTCATCGAACATAAGATGCCCGCCCATGGCCGATACCATCACCGGAAAACGAACCCCCAGTCCCCAGCGCGCAATATCCACCTCATGGATGGCCTGATTTCCGGCTTCGCCGTTCCCGGTATCCCAAATCCAGTGCCAATTGTAGTGAAATCGGTTTCGCGTGAACGGCTTTAGGGGGGCGGGACCCGTCCACAGTTCGTAGTTTACGCCCGCTGGGACAGGCTCTGGTTGCGCGCGGCCGATGGTGTTCCGCCACTTGTAGCAGATGGCGCGTGCCATATAGACGTCACCAAGCGTGCCCTTCTGGACATGCTGGATGGCCTCAATCATGCCCGGGTTCGATCGCGACTGGCTGCCGTGCTGGCAAATGCGGTTGTACTTCTTGACCGCGGCCACCAGTTGCCGGCCCTCGAAGGAGTTGTGCGAACAGGGTTTTTCGACATAAACGTCTTTTCCGGCCTGGCACGCCCAAATTGCCATCAAGGCGTGCCAGTGGTTCGGCGTAGCAATTGAAATAGCATCAATTTCCTTGTTCTTGAGTAATTCACGTACATCGACGTAGGCCTTCGGCCGGGATAAGCCCATTTTCACGACTTCCTCAAGCCGCTGGTTAAGAATGTTCTCGTCAACATCGCACAGGGCCGCAATTTCACAGTCTGGGACTTTGGCAAATCCTTTGATGTGATCATTGCCACGGCCCCGAACCCCACAGATGGCCACACGTACTCGTTCGTTCGCGCCGAGAATCTTGCCGCCCAAAGCCAGAGCGGCGGCTCCTACGCTGACCGCCTTGCCGGTGCTAGTGAGAAAGTTACGTCGGTCGATTTCCATAGTCCGCACCTCGCTTCTTTTCAGTGATTCCCACGTGCGTACGCCCAATAGTATAAATTCGACGTGGATAGCCGCCAGAGTGGCGGGAAAGTGTTCTGGTGGAATCGGTAGGATTCAAGACTTCCTTCAGGACGACAGAATAACCGAAATTTCACGCGATTTTCGTACTGGACACATTGGCCGTTCCACGCCCGGTCCAGAAAGTCTCTGCGCGTTGCCGTTGGTTGAGCGGCACTGTGACGATCGCTTTCCTTGCCGAGTGTCCCTGCGTTCGGTCAACATAGTAGCACCTTGCGCGACATCCAAACTTCGAGCGGTCGAAAGCACTGCTCAGCGCACCAGTGCACGATCCGAGGTAGATCTCGCGAGTCTCATCGCCGCTTCCGGCACGCCGCCATTTCAGAAACCCGTTAAGCGGGCCGCTAAGCCGTGGAAAATCATGCCGCACACCCATATTTAGGAATCAGCCCCCGCCTAGACATCACCTCGGCTTGCCTAAAGAACCGCTTGGGGTTGAAGCCGCCACACCGAGGCCGAAACGGTTGCCTGACTGAAATGCTATGGAATGGAGATGCGCTCCATTCGCATGTATGTGCGTCACGCGTGCCACCGTGATAACTTGGCGAGCGTCAAACTGGATTGGATAATTCTGTCGGAGAGAACTGATGTCAGAGCGAGTTAAGAGCAGATTGTTTGCAATGATGCGAACTGGGGCACTCGCCCCGCTTGCTTTCCTTGGCTCTAGTTGCGGCGGTGGGAGTAGTCATCCTCAAAACAGTCCTCAAAACACGATTGGGCCTACTGCGATTCTTAACGGAAGCGCTCTTGCGAGCGTAAATAGCCATTGGGTGGCGAACTGTGCCGTTCAGGTTGAGCTTGCCGCTAATGGTGAATTTCGGTCCGCTGTGACGGATGTATCCGGGACAACTTACTCTAGCTCGGGGAACTGGGCCGCTTCGGGGACTAGCGATGCAAATGCGAGTGGGTATTATTGCTGGGTGACTGAATTAAAGAACATATCCGGGTCAACGTCATCTCAGACTTTCTCGGCCGGCGTTTATCTATACTGCGGTAGCTCGCAGTACCTAGGGGTATGTTCGTTTAACTTACAGTCGGGCGCTATTCCGTGAAGACGCCGCGCGCCTTGGCGCCGACGATACAGCCAAGAATTAACTGAGCAACCGGTATGGGCTCGGACGAAGGTCGCAGCCCAGATCGTCAGCCCCTTAGAGCAGGTTCTTCGATCAACGTGCGGCCGACTTTGTCTGGCATGGTTGCATGCTCTGGTCTTCCCGCGCCGAAAAAACGGATTATCGACGGTGGAGTCGTTTCAAGGCACGTCGGAAGGGACATTGTACTCTGGTAATCGGTAACCAGCTGTATTGAAGCGGTGCGGTTACTGTTGCACAATTCACCTTGTAATGCAGTCCTTCCCCGAGGTGAGAATGATGTCCGGCCAACAAGAACGTTTCGAGCATGGAAGCGCAGGTCAATCTTTACAATTGCAATTTCCTTTCGCGGAATTCGTCGCTGACGATTCGTGGGAGACACTCTTGGATTGTGTAATCCGCATCTGTGACCGCCACTTTTCTGGTGCCTGTCAGCAATACGCAGCGTAGTCAGTTCTGTTTACGATCTGGCTGACCTGCGGCCGTCAACCAGCTGCCCAGGTCTGGCCAGCGGAAACATCGGACGAAGCTGGAGGCAGTAGGAGACGGTCGAAGTTCTTTGTGCACGGCTCTGCGTGGGGCTCATCAGGGCCGCAGCGTCTTGACCAGGATTGTGGTGCGAAGTGCTGCTTGACCAAGTTGTAGAAAGCATCGTGCTCGGCAATCGGTTCGTTGGGAGAGATGCTGGCTATGATCGCTGTATTCACGGTAACAGCAACCGTGGTGGATCAGATGTTCGCCTGTTCGCGAGTCAGTTCAGCTCTTTCGATAGCCTATTGCCGCGCCAGATCAGCCCCTACTGAACGGAAAAATGGCGCAGCCCGTGGCTGCGCCATTCCAATTTTGAGATTCTAGGGATTAGAGGGGGCGGACGTTCTCAGCTTGCCAGCCCTTCGGACCTTTGGTCACCTCAAATTGCACGGCCTGGCCTTCTTGTAGGCTGCGAAACCCGCCGGCCTGGATTGCCGAGAAGTGCACGAAAACATCTTGTCCGTTCTGCCGGCTGATAAAGCCATAACCTTTCGCATCGTTAAACCACTTTACTGTTCCTTGTTCCATGTTGCTACTTTGTTCCTCTTGAGAAAAAATTTACGTTGGAAGGGAGTCGGAGGTACTGAGGGCAGGTGCTAGCTGGTTGGCAAGAAACTGCTCAACAACCGATTCTAATCTTACGCATACTAAGCATAGCAGAAAAATTGCTTGTTGCACACCGAATTCAGGATCGACACGACCGCTTGCTGAACGAATCCTGATCAATCGCACATGAACAACTGTAAGCGCCCACCATAAAATGGTTCTGATTCAAGATCCCCTTGCTCCGGGTTCACACGCGAGAGATGCAAAAGAGCAATGCGACGCCCCTGTCCCGGAGGCATCTGGGCCTTGGCAATTATTGCTTCCCAACACGCAACACAGTCCAACCGTCAGCGTATATACTAGAAGCACTTAACCTCGAAGACACGACTGCTTCTGACGCCTTCGCGATTGAGAATGTCGGTACCGGAGGCGCGTAACAGTGCCCAGTTGAGTTCGGGTCATGTGGTTCGCATTCGTGCGTCC
Source organism: Acidobacteriota bacterium (assembly GCA_019247235.1). Classification (GTDB taxonomy): domain Bacteria; phylum Acidobacteriota; class Terriglobia; order Terriglobales; family Acidobacteriaceae; genus Gp1-AA145. The sequence goes on along the minus strand of JAFAPG010000705.1, from coordinate 2,924 downwards.
TGGCCACGGATAGCTTGTAGATAAATAAGGTATTCACGCTCAGCAGCTCAATTAAGAAAAAGGAGCCTAATATGTCCGGGATTAATGGCGACAAAGCGAGATTTCATCGAGAACGCAAGCAGAAGATCGCCAAACGCAAACGAACACGTGAACTGGTAAGGCTGAGCTTGCAACCCGACCTCGCCAGGACTAGCTCGACCTCGAAACCACCCACGGTGAAAGCGTGATCGCATCCCTCCTGCAATTGAGGGGTTTAGCAACCCGCAGCACCTGTGGAATTGTGTGCGGAAATTCCGCGTGAGCATAAATTAGATTTGGGTCGCTGCGGTCGGCCGAGCCGCGATCCTCGTCGCGCCGATCTTCGTAGTCCGAGATCGATGTCGGCGCAGTGATCTAGGCGGGCCGAGGAGACCCGCGACTCTGAATATCGGCAGAGCCGGAAAGCTTGAATCATCAAGAGAGGAAATGCGATGAAGAACTTGTATGTTGGCAACCTACCGCACAGCACCACAGAGGCTGAATTGCGCACCATCTTCGAGGCTCACGGCGCGGTGGATAAGGTAAGCATCGTGACGGATCGGGAAACCGGTCGCTCACGCGGCTTCGCGTTTGTGGAGATGACAGATGCCAGTGAGGCTGATAAGGCTATTGCAGCCTTGAATGGAACTGAACTGGGGGGACGAGCGTTGACCATCAACGAGGCCAGACCCAAGGCAGATCGGCCCAGGAACGCTGGAAAGCGTTTCGGCAGGGGAGGTGGGGGACGAGGCGATGATTACCGCGGCCACGCGCGTCAACCGCGCGAACCGCGCTGGTAGGAGGCCCTCGTCGGAGAGGCACGAAAATTTGCCCGGCGCGACCTAAGAATAACGAATAAGATTATTGGGGTGACGCATGCCTAGAGGCCGAACGACTTTTAACAAGCGCCAGAAAGAGCAAGCCAGACAACAGAAACAGCGGGACAAAGCAGAGCGAAGAAACCAGCGAAAACAAGAGAAGGCCGGGGAAGGTAGCATGGACGAGATGGCCGAGTTGCGGGAACATGCTGCCGCGCAAGCAGCCCTGTTTAACGTTGGTCAAGACGACGATGAGTCTAGCGCCGATGCGTAGTTGCGAGTAATCCGCGATTCTGAGTCTGAGGCAGCCTAGTACCGGGCGTGACATTGACCGGATGCTAAGGTAGCAATCAGAGATGTGCGCGAGGGTAACCTGGTGTAGGAGGGTGAGTGTGGCAGAGATTCGATTGCACGAAGGGGAATCGTTAGAAAATGCGCTCCGTCGATTCAAACGAAAGGTTCAGGCCGAGGACATCATCAAAGAGGTAAAACGTCACTCGTATTACCTCAAGCCAGGCGAACGGCGCCGAGTGAAGCAGGCCTTAGCGCGCAAGCGTGCTCGCAAGAAGATTCGAAAGGAAACTCCATTTGCGAAGGACACGCGTAAGCAATAACACTTTCGCGTAGCGTCTTGCGCACTCGCGAAGGGTCTCATCCTAAGCAGCGAACCGAAGGGTACCCCACCGCCGGTTCGCAGCCGCAAATTTTTAATGAGGAAGTCTATTTCTTCGCGCTTAACCGTACCGCCCTCAGTGGGAGCAATTCCGCGCGACGATCCGGGTCAATCTTTTGGCTAAGATACGGGTCGCGCCTGTATGCCATCATTCCCACTCGATGGTGCCTGGGGGCTTCGAGGTGATGTCATATACAACTCGGTTAACCCCGTGCACTTCGTTGACAATGCGATTGGAGATAGTTTTTAGAACCTCATAGGGAAGTGCCACCCAGTCGGCGGTCATGCCATCTTCGGAATGAACAGCGCGGACGGCGCAGGTATAGGCGTAGGTCCTTTGGTCGCCCATCACTCCCACCGACATGACGGGCAGGAGTACGGAGAAAGATTGCCAAATCTTGGTATAAAGACCGGCTCGCTTAACCTCGTTCACCACGATGTCATCACACTCGCGGAGAATAGCCAGGCGTTCGGGCGTGACCTCTCCTAGGATGCGGACTGCAAGACCAGGTCCGGGGAAGGGCTGCCGTTGCAAGATCTCTTCGGGCATTCCCAGGTCTCTCCCGATGTTTCGCACCTCGTCCTTGAATAGATCTTTAAGCGGCTCGATTAGCTTTAACTTCATTTTCTCCGGCAGCCCGCCCACATTGTGATGTGATTTGATTACCTGCGACGGTCCCCGCACCGAGACAGACTCGATTACGTCGGGGTATAGCGTGCCTTGAACCAGCCACTGAACTTCGCCCTGTTCTTTTTCGATGCGCTGAGCCTGTTCGTCGAAGACCGCGATGAATTCATTGCCAATGATCTTGCGCTTCCTCTCCGGGTCGATTATGCCAGCGAGCTTCAAGAGAAAACGTTCCGTGGCATCGACCGCAACCACATGCAGCCCCAGCTTGTCGCGCAAGTTCTGCTGGACTTTTTCAAATTCATTTTTGCGCAAAACGCCGTTATTCACGAATACCGAGGTCAAGCGCGATTCATTCCCGTTCCTCAGCGCGCGATCAACCAGGGTTGCCGCCACTGCGGAGTCGACGCCGCCAGAAAGTGCGCAGATGGCCCGGCCGGACCCAATTTGTTCGCGAATGGCAGCAATGGTCTGGGTGACGAAATGTTGAGGGGTCCAGTTGGGCTGAGCATTGCAAATTCTGAGCACGAAGTTGCGCAGAATGTCAGTGCCGTGCTTAGTGTGCCGGACTTCGGGGTGAAACTGGACGGCGTAGAGCTTTTGGGTCACGTCCTCGATTCCGGCCACCGCGCTAGGAGACTGCGCCGTCAGCCGGAAGCCAGGGGGAAGTGCGAGGGCCTCATCTCCATGTGACATCCAGACTTCGAGCCCGCGCGGCAATCCGGAAAACAGGTCGGAATCGTCAAGCACCTGAATTTGCGCGTGACCGTACTCGCGATGCTTCGCA
>JAFAPG010000587.1 GCA_019247235.1 Acidobacteriota bacterium | reverse complement strand
TAATGGGATCCTTGGCCCTTCCCCCGAGGTACTGGACGACTGGCCCGAAAGGAACGATCGATCCTGCCCTGACAAAGACGGGAATTGCGTCATAAGGAGCTGGCGCGTTTGTCAGTCCTGGTAAAGCAGATTTCCCCGTCCAGAAGTCATACCAGAGGGAGGCCGCCGGCAGATAAACCGCGCGACTCCTTTCCTCGAAATGGGTAATCGGCGCGATGAGAAATGCCGGGCCAAACATGTATTCGTCGGTGACCGAGTACGAACCTCGATCTTGGGGGAAGCTCATGATTAGCGGACGCATGATGGTCGCGTCACGGCGCGTGACAGCTCCGGCCAGTGAATACAGATAGGGGAACATGGCATAGCGGAGACGGTCGAATTTGAGCTCCGCCTGGTAAGCGGCAGAATTTTCGTCGCCGAGCGTCCACATTTCCCGCGGACGGAGTTCGCCATGCACACGCAGCAGAGGACAGAAGGTGGCAAATTCAAACCAGCGGGCATTCAGCTCGCGCCATTCCTCTTCGTCCAGCGCGGTGTTCTCGCCCTGCTGGGGAACAAACCTTCGTGGCATGGTATAACCACCTGCGTCCATCGTCCAATAAGGAATCCCGGAGATACTCATACCCAGCCCTGCGGTTATCTGTTTCGCCAGCGCCGTCCAGGTCGAGGTAATATCGCCCGACCAGGTGGCGGTCGAGTAGCGCTGCTGACCCGCAAAGCCGGAGCGGGTGAGGATGAAAACCCGCTGATCGGGCCGCGCTTGTCGTTGTCCGTGGTACACACCCTGGCTATTCAGGAGCGCATAGGCATTGAGCATGCGAGCGCCGCTGCCCATGGCGGTCGGATTCATGTGCGTTCGCTGGCCTTCTAAATTGGGTGGGGACGGCAGCAAATCGGGTTCGGTCGCATCCATCCACCAGGCGTCAATTCCCTTCTGAAAAAGCCGGGGATTGATTTGTTCCCAGAAAAGTTCGCGGGCGCCAGAGTTGAACGCGTCGTAAAAGGTGTAAGGATATCCAATCCAGTCCTTGATGTTTTCCTGCAGATTTGGTTGGTACAGGTATCCTCTGGCTTGCATCTGCTTGGCGTTATCCGTGGAGGGATAAAATTTGCCCCACACCGAAATCATTAGATGAGAGTGCTGATCATGAATGGCTTTGATCCAGGCCTCGGGGTCTGGGAAACGCGCCGGGTCAAATTCATGCGAACCCCAGGCATCGGGGCGCCAATATTGCCAGTCCTGCACAATGTTGTCGAAAGGAATCTGGCGCCGCCGGAACTCGTTCACCACATCCAGGCTTTGTTGTGCCGTCTCATATCTCTGGCGGGACTGCCACAGACCAAAAGCCCACGCCGGCAGCATGGTAGCCTTACCCGTCAGTTGCCGATATCCCCCCACTACCTGATCGAGATCTGGACCGTAGACGAAGTAATAGTCTTCCCCATCGCCAACTTCGGACCAAAGCGCAGTATCGTCGCGGGCAGGCGGCGTCTTCCAACGAAATTCGAAGATCGACTGCTGCTCGCTGTCGGTTTCGATTTTGATGGGATAGCGGCGCCCTCCTTGAAGGTCGATTTTCACCTGATCATCTCCCGCCAGCCATCCCTGTCGCCAATGGTCGATCACCATTTTTTCATCAATCCAGACTTTTAACCCTCCATTTGAGTAAGTTTGAAACTGATACTCCCCGGACACTGGAGGCTCAATCGAGCCTGTCCAACGCATGTTCTTGGGTCGCTTCCCTTGATTCCAGGGAAAATTGAAGGCCAGATCGGCGATTGTCCGGCTTGGCTCGGAGCCGTCCAGGGTCTCCTCTGTCAGTCCTCCAACCTCGCCTCGCGCATCGAGCAGATTCCTCGCCGGAACAGCCTCAAAGGGCCGCAGATCGCCGAAACGTGTGAAGGAGGTATTGTCCCAAAGAATGCCATAGCCTCGACTCGACAAGAGAAAAGGAACGACTACGTTGGTGTTGTGTTGCCAGAGGTCAAGATCGTATCCCTTAAGATTGAGGACGCCTAGCTGTTGCTGGCCCAGCCCATAGAGGCATTCGTCGGAGCTTGAAGTCCAGCGCTGCGCCACGTGAAAGGTGCTCTCCCCGGCGACGCTCGCTTTCTCGAGCTTGCGGCCGCCTGGCACCTCGGAAACAATCTCTTTTCCCTGCCGATCGCGAAAGCTCACCTGCCCGGTCTTCGCATCGACATAAATCTCGAGCCGAGCGGTATCGATCCGCATGCCGGAGGCAGTTTGAACCACTGTCCAGTGGCTGGAAATCGGGCTCTGGGGCAGCACATCTATCGAGGTGTGGGCAAAGAAATCTCTGCTATTTGCCGCCTGGATCCTCACGATCGAATCGGACCACACCTGAACGCGCACCAGGTGCTCCGCCATCTGTAGGATGATGCCGTCGGGTGTCTTTTCAAATCTCATGGCAGTGGTGTCGGCTGCCAGCGTAAAAGCGCTCATGACCACACAACTTAAACCGAGGATCCTCGCCTCGTTCTTGAACATGCAACCTCCGCACGGCCGATCGTACGCATCGCGCGCCAATCGAGGATTATAAAGAAGCTCGCAAGGGCCTCTCGCCAATGACACTTCTTTCTTGAACAACCAGTACATATCCTCTCGTTGACATCGCCAAGCTTCATCGTTCTTCGGGCAACTAGATTGAGGTTGGCAAGAGGGATGGCGCGGGGACGATCGC
>JAFAPG010000091.1 GCA_019247235.1 Acidobacteriota bacterium | reverse complement strand
AGCACACTTTGCGTATTCTGAAAGCACTCCCCGAGGCCTTTCTATACGAGCCAGATGGTTCGGTGAACGCCTCTGTCGGGATCGGCCGTATGGGCGATCGCTTAACGCGCCTGAAGTTTCACCCCAATCCCGCCTATCAGCCGCCTTCCCATGTCGAGCAGGTGCTCACCGGGCTGCAGGGTCAGTTGTTAATCGACCCAAAGGAAAAACGCATCGCCGAAATCGATGGAACTCTCGAAAAGGAAGTCGGCTTCGGCTGGGGAATTCTTGGTCATCTTGATCGCGGCGGCCATTTCTTGGTCGATCAGGCCGATGTGGGCGACAACCACTGGGAAGTTACCCGCATGGAACTCGCTTTCACGGGCAAAATTCTGCTGGTGAAGAAGTTAAATCTACACTCGAGCGAACAGTTCAGTGACTTTCGCGTGGTGCCCGGTAATCTTACCTTTGCCCAAGGCATCGAGCTTCTCAAAAAAGAAATGGCCAGGATCGCCTCCGTTCGCCCGGAAGGCCACAAGACTCAAGAGTCTGGCTCTCAGGCGCGACCGCAGGAGCAAAGCAGTAATGCCGGCAAAGATGAGGCGGAGGAGATTTGTTGCCACCGCTGATTTTAGAGACCCAGAGTTGATTGACTAATGGTTTCTTTTCTGACCGTGAGCTCTTCGATCAGATCCGACTTGATGTCGTAGCCCGTACCGGGCGTATCGGTGAGCTCAATCGTCCCCCCTGCCGTGACCACAATCTCCGGATCGACAATGTCCTCCGACCAATAGCGCTTTGAGGCGGAGACATCGCCAGGCAGGCAAAAGTTTGGCAAGGTGGAAAGCGCGATATTGTGAGCTCGGCCGATACCGCTCTCAAGCATACCCCCACACCAGACGGGGATTCGGTTTTGACGGCAGACATCATGAATGGCAATGGCTTCTGAGAACCCCCCTACCCGACCTACTTTGAGGTTGATGACCCGGCAGGCGCCCAACTGGATCGCCTGCGTCGCATCACGAAGCTGACGAATGGATTCATCCAAACAGAGGTCGGTCTTCAGTTCGCGTTGCAGGCTCGCGTGACAAACGATGTCATCATCCCAGAGTGGCTGCTCGATCATCAAAAGCTCAAATGCGTCGAAGTCGCGCAGATGAGAGAAATCAGCGGGCCGGTAAGCGGCGTTGGCATCGCAGCTTAAACAGATTTGAGGCCAGCGGCTGCGAATTTTCTCCAGCACCTCCAAGTCCCATCCCGGTTTTACTTTGATCTTGATGCGCTGATACCCGGCGCCCAGCTCCGTCTCGATTTTATCGAGCAGCTGAGCGTGGGAATTTTGGATTCCTATCGAAACCCCGCAAGCGATCTGCTTCCGGCTGCCGCCGAGCATTCGCCAAAGTGGCTGTCGCCGCTGTTTAGCCTCGGCATCCCAAAGTGAGTTCTCGACCGCCGCCTTCGCCATGTAATGCCCGCGCACCCGGGCCATGGCAGCCCCGCTGTAGGCGGCTCGGGGGAAATCTTTCGCCAACACCGCCGGGGCCAAGTAGGCTCGAATCGTGCACCAGGCGCTCTCAATCCATTCGGAGCTGTAGAAGGGGCCATCGCCGGCTACGCACTCTGCCCAGCCATCCACCCCTTGACAGTGCGCCGTGACCAAGAGCACGCGGCGACTTTCGCTGCGACCGAAGCTGGTCTCAAAAAAATGCTTCAGCGGCATGCGAAGCTCGCGCAGGGTAATAGCTTCAGCTTTCATAACGCCGAGGAGCTCTGGGAGGTCTGTTGCTCTTGGCTCTTGGCCTCTTGCCAGAGCGCCTCCAGTTCATCCAGGGTGGCTTGTTGCGGGCTGCGCCCGGCCTCGCTCAGACGAGCTTCCATCCATTGAAAGCGGCGCTTGAATTTGCGATTGGTTTTTCGCAAGGCCGACTCGGGATCAACTTCGAGGTAGCGTGCGATATTGACCAGTACAAAGAAGAGGTCTCCGATTTCACGCTCGAGGCCGGCGCGGAGTTCTTCGGCAACTGGGGGTTTGGCTGACGGTCTTTCTCTGGGTGACGCGGGCAGAGCTCGCAGCTCATTTTTGAGTTCGACGGTTTCCTCTTCCAGTTTGGCAAAAAGCCCGCTTATTTCACGCCAATCGAAACCCACCCGTGAGGCGCGCGAGCTGAGTTTGTGGGCCTCGAGTAATGCGGGCATAGCCGATGAGATCCCGGAAAGTATGGATTCTCGATCGGGCGTAGATTGCTCCATCCCGATTTGACGCTGTTTTTTTTCCTGCAGCTTTCGCGCCTCCCAATTGCGCAGTACGTCGGAGGCGGTGTGCGCCTCAACATCACCAAAAACATGGGGATGGCGGTCGACCAACTTCGTCGAAAGACGATCGAGTACGTCATCGATCGAAAATAGCTTGGTCTCTTGGGCCATTTGCGCATAAAAGAGCACCTGGAGAAGTAAATCACCTAACTCCGCCTCGAGCTCGCGCCAGTCCCGGTTGTCAATAGCCTCAAGCACCTCATAGCTCTCTTCCAAAGTGTAGGGTTTTATCGAATCGAAGGTCTGCTCGCGGTCCCAAGGGCAGCCGTCCGGACCTCGCAGGCGGGCCATAATGCTCACAGCCTTTTCGAAGCGTTCGCCAGTTGTAGTCATAACTTAGAGTAGCAATTCTTTTCTGTTTGGGGAGATGGTTTTTACGCCTAAGGGGGGAGGACTTGAGTCGCGCCTTCGCATTGCTCAAACCAGGGCAGTAAATGCGAGGGGGTGACCATTCAAATCTGGGCTCGTTTGGCTACTTCTCAGCACGACCGGACGGCCTTCGCTGGCATAAGCCCATGCTAGACTGCTTACAAATCTCACGATATTTAGGAATGGATGCGAATGCCCGTTATTCGCCTAGTCATTCTTTGGCACCAACATCAGCCGTTTTACAAAGATCTAGTCACCGGAGAGTACCGGCTCCCCTGGGTGCGGCTGCACGCGCTCAAAGATTATTACGGCATGGTGAAACTGCTGGAGGAGTTTCCGGGCGTACATCAAACCTTTAACTTGGTGCCTTCGCTGGTCACCCAGATTGAGGACTATGCTGCGGGAACGGCCGACGATCCATTTTTCCGGGTAGCTGCGCGGCCGGCCGCAGAGCTCTCGATCGAGGAGCGGCGCTTTGCATTGCAATACTTGTTCCAGGCCAATCGCGAACACCTGATTGCTCGCTACCCGCGATATGCCGAATTATGGGAACGGTATCGCGGCAGCGGCGCGGATCCGGAGCGCGCCGAACAATACTTTCACTTGCAGGATTTCACCGACCTGCAAGTGCTCTCGCAATTAGCCTGGTTCGATGAATTTTTTCTAAGCGAGCGTGATATTGCTGAACTTGTGAGAAAGGGGCAGGGATTTTCGGTCGAGGATCAGCGCTTTGTTACCAGCCAGGAGCAAGTGCTCATTGGCAAGGTGTTACCCGCTCACAAGCAAGCCGCGGAAAAGGGAAGAATCGAGATTTCGACTTCTCCCTTCTATCATCCCATTCTCCCTCTGCTGTGCGACACGAATGTAGGCGCCATCTCCACCCCTGGCCTGCCCCTCCCCCAGGCTCGTTTTCGACGTCCCGGAGATGCACGCGAACAGATCGAGCGCGGGCTAGCTCTTCACGAGCGCGTATTTGGGCTACGACCGCGCGGAGTGTGGCCGTCCGAAGGCAGTGTTTCTGAGGAGGTGCTCGAGATCGGCTCCCACCTGGGTGTCAACTGGATGGCAACCGACGAAGGCGTGCTAGCGCGGAGCTTAGGAATGTCGTTTGCCCGCGATGGCGAGGGCCGCTTGTCAGAGGCTGCGGCGCAGAAGCTATATACGATACATCGCTTTGAGAGGGGGGAGGTGGCGATCAATCTGATCTTTCGCGACCACGCGCTTTCCGATCTCATCGGTTTTGTGTACTCAGGGATGGATGGGCGGCAGGCTGCCGCCCATCTGATTCACCATATAAAGGAATCAGCCTCGACCATTCTGCGCCAAGGCAGGGACGCGGTCGTGCCCATAATTCTTGACGGCGAGAACGCGTGGGAGTACTACCACCAATCCGGCCGCGAGTTTCTGCGGCGTTTTTACGATGGGCTCGAGCAGGACGATTCGATTGAAGGCGTAACCGTCTCCGAGGCAATTGAACGTCAAAGAAATCCTCATACTTTGCACTCGCTGGTTCCTGGATCTTGGATCAACGCCAACTTCAACGTCTGGAT
>JAFAPG010000058.1 GCA_019247235.1 Acidobacteriota bacterium | reverse complement strand
AGATTACTCGCACGGCCATAGCGTTCGAATTCAACTCACGAAGGGCTTCGAGGCCGTGACGCCGAGGCATGGCTAGGTCCAAGAGCAGCACTTCAGGTCGGATCTTTCGCACCAGCGAAACCGCTTCGACGCCGTCACAGGCTTCGGCAACCACCTCGAAGTCGCGCTCGGATTCAAGCAGCCGCCTCAGGCCATCGCGAAAGATAGGATGGTCATCAGCGACGATGATGCGCACTCGTTGCGGTATTCGGTTTTCCATCAACACGCTGCTTCTCGAAGGTTGGATTAGCTCACTGCGGCCGTTTCTTGCACAGCTTCCAAAGGAACGCTCACTTCGACTCGGGCGCCGCGCCCCGGGGTTGATTCTATCGTGAGGTCGCCTTGAATGAGTCGGACGCGTTCGCGAATAATGCCCGGTGCACGCCCAGCGGCGTCAAGTTCCGATTGAGTGAAACGCCCGGAGAAGGGAAAGCCCGTACCATCGTCTTCGATGACAAGCTCCCATCTGCCTTCAATCTCCGCCAGCTGCACCATAACACGATTTGCGCCACTGTGCTTGCGCACATTCACAAGCGCCTCCTGGGCGATTCGCGCCAGCTCCCGGCATACCGGACGGGGCAGAGAAACTTCTTCAGCATCCATCAAAAAGCGAGCAGTAATGCCGGTTTCGCGTTGGAATCTTTGCACCGTATCGCGAAGGAATCCGGGCAGACGACGTGCGTCCATGTCCGATGACTTCATCTGGTACATGAGCTCGCGCAATTTCATCACTTCTTCGCGCAGCAACTGCTGAACCCGATAGAGCTCGGAAGCCATGCCATCGGCCAAGGGATGGGTGCGACGAAGTACATCGACCTGCATCTCGACGGCAATCAACGACTGCACCGCCCCATCGTGCAACTCACGCACCAGGCGCGCCCGCTCCAGAGCTCCCGCCCGGTGTCGCAGCCGACGCAACAGATACACGTTATAAATAGCCGGGCCGATCTGCCGAACCAGGTTCTCGAGAAACTGCAGCTCTTCCTCGGTGTTTGAGATGCGCAGCGGTTCAAGCAAGAAGATCCGTCCCGACAGTTCGGGTCCAAATGAGTACGTTACGCCCATGACTCGGCGAAAGGCATGAATTTCAGAAAAACGCTGAGCGAAGCCGGTCGAGGTGTCGCGTTTCAGCACACCGCTCGGGTCAAGACGCAGAACATCAAATTCCCGCTTTCCATGCAGTTCGAGCGCGCTTACATAGAAACTTGAACCCAGTGTATCTCCCAAGTAGGTCTCAAAACCCCCGCCTCCAGAATCCACCCACTCAAGATCGAGCACTCCATTTTTGCGCTCGAGAACCCCTACCCACACTTTCTGGCTCGCTCCCTCGCGGGAGGCTACCAGAACTCTCGAAGCGCTATAAAGAGTGAGCAACTCCCCAACAATGTGCGAGAGTGTTCCCGCCAGCCCTTCATCCAGCCGAACCATGGAGAGCATTTTTGCGGTTTGATCCTTTTCTGCCCGCAGCTTCTTCTGCTGCTCAGCCAGATAACCGAGCAACAAGCCCATAACTACCAGGTAAATGGAGTGCATGAACAGCCGTCTGGGTTCGACCGCGCTGGGATCGGCACTCATCGTTGCCAGATGCGCTTGGGCCAGCCAATGGTCGAGACTCTGAATCTTGCCCAGTTGAAATCCCAGGCTCTCTAGCCACAGCAGCGACACCGATGCCACCGATGTCACCACCGTCTCCCAAACGCCCCAACGGTACGCGGCCGCAGCAATCACAAATACGAAAAATAGGAAAAACGGACTTTGGCCAGCGGTGAATAGCGAAATTACAGCTGGCCAGACCACGTCCGCACCGTGTACAAAGAGGCGGAAGGGCAGGGTCGTCCGCTGGCGGGAACGAAGCAGAAGTGTGATTCCCAGCCCGTGAATGACATAGAAGTCAAGCAGGGCGTAGCCCCACAAGGAACGAATCTCTCCCGGATCCATCCACGCGGTCAACAAAGCCGAACTGGCAAGGAAGACTCGAGCCGTCGCGAGCCATTGTTCGGTTCGCCGGGCCTCTTCGGTGCCATAGGGGGAACGAGTTCGCCATAAAGAGCGAGGCCGGAACCGCGGCATCCGCATCTGTTCGACAAAGGACATGCTTTACAGAAAACTACACTAGTTTGATCCCGGCCGCCAGCCAAGCGCCGAGATTGCTATCCTCACTGCCGACCTTTCTATAGTCTCCAAGCGGGGGCATGGCGGTTCCCTTGCGGTTCCCATGGATGGATCACGGGAGTAGTTTGCCCATACTAGCGCCCCCGGTTCTAATCAGTGGATTGGCGAGTCAAACACATGGAATGACCCATAATCGCGCTTACCTCTGCAACCACACGGGTTACTGCAGTAACATCCCTGACGGCGGTGCCTGCATCTAGAATGAATCTCATTATCATGTCAGCACGGCTCAAACTCTGGGCATCCGTCTTAGTGTGTCTCGTCCTGGCCCAGTGTGCAGGGTCTCTCCTGCTACCGGGGCACAGCTTCTTCCTCACGGCGCTGAGCGATTTGATTCAATTCGCGCTACTTTTGTCGGCGGCTTTGTCTTGTGTTCCAAACCTACTAAGGACAAGCGGCCGGTCCCGTTTGTTTTGGCTGCTTATGGCGGTGGGCTTTACCTGCTGGCTGAGCTATCAGTTTCTCTGGACCTCAATCGAGGTATTTGCGCGGCGCGATGTACCCAATCTCTTTACCGGCGACGTCATCCTGTTTTTGCACGTGGTTCCTATGATGGCGGCCTTAGCCTTGCAGCCCGACGTCAACCAGCAGGACCGAGAGCTGCGTCTGGGATCTCTCGATTTCGCACTATTGCTCTTGTGGTGGGTATTTCTCTACGTCTACACCGTTATTCCTTGGCAATATGTAGCCGCCGACGAAGTGGCTTACAACCACAACTTGAATGAAGCGTACCTGGCTGAAAAGATGGTCTTTTTGGCGGGGCTGGCGCTGCTCTGGTCAAGAAGTTCCGG
>JAFAPG010000549.1 GCA_019247235.1 Acidobacteriota bacterium | reverse complement strand
TAACTTGCCGGTTGCGCCGCACCCCAGGCGAACCCTGTTTCGTGGAGTTAAGTGAACCGGGAACCAGCTGCCCAACTCTAGGCCGAGCTTGGTCGGCGACCGTCGCCGAGATGATTTGCCGGTGCGGCGTGCGGCGTTGTGCACGGGTAGAGAGCCGCGGTTTGAAGCAATGTGGTTTACGAAAAGGTGTCTAACCGGCGCGCTTGAGCGCGGCGTCTTCTGTCAATTTGCGCGGCCATTCAGTTGCATTGTCGGGTAAGGCTTCGACCAGGAAAAATGCAGCTCCGGCGATGGCAAAGTGAATGGCTAAGTAGTTCAGCCGGCAGCAATATTAGATGGCCTGCTGAGCGTGAGCATGAGGTAAAACCAGGGCAATCAGTCCCAGAACAGTCATGCCCAAAATCCCTGCGCCGCCCCTGCGTATCGTTTGCTGATGATGCCGATTCCCGAGGCAACGAATATTGCGCCGGTGCACAATTTGTGAAAAGGAACCCATGCGGGCATGGCGATGAAGACCGCCGGGTTCTCTTGAGGGATGCCGGGGGCAAGTGGGATGGAGGAATTGATTCAGGCCAAAGATGATAATAGGAATCGCAATAGGAATTGTGTCACGATTAGCAATTGAGGTGCGAAAGCTTGCAGCTTCGCCAACAATTCCCGAGGCCTGAGTGTTACTTAGCTCGGGTCAACGTGGTAGCGAACGCAAGCGCACCCGCACTGAGCGCGAGATCGCGAAGAAGAATCGTAAGCGCAACTGCCTCCCTCGGTCTTTGAGCCACTTGGGAATGTGAATCATCAACACAAAAAGAAAAATCATTCACTCCTCGGCAGCCTGAGGCTAGGTGCCAGTACGTCTTCATAGCTAGACTCAGAGCGCCTGGAATGAGCGCAAACCCAACGAAATACGCCCAGAAACTCGTCCTGGCATCCAGCAGGGAACTTTCGTGGGAACGAGACGTGGGGCCGTCAGGTGATCGGCGCCGAAAATTGCTATGGCTGTGGCAACAATAACAGCCCGACGGAGGGACGCCTGGCAAGGCGTCTCGGTTCGGTGAAACTGCTGGTATTGATTCCGAGAACAAGAATAGCGGCTCCCGCAAGAGGGCCAGAACACTGGCCCAGCGATGGCCAAAGCCATCGCCTAAATGCAGTTCTGGTTGAACAGCATAGACGATAGCGCAGCAGACGGGAAAAACAGAATTCCTCCTCCAAGCGCGATGACCGCACTCTACTAATGCTGCGAATAATGCTGCGAAAGGCGAGCAATAGCCGCTTTCAGAAAATTTGCTGGGACCACTTGCGGACAAATGGACAAAACATTGCGATAGAAGATGCACCGCATTGCAGCAGAAGGGCAGAAATTAGTTGAGGCCGGCTTGCGCTGAGCCTAAGTATTGCGATGCCCTAGGAACGCACTCCCGCGAGCAGAGCCAGTTCACGCCATTTCCAGTGACAATCGACCTGTTTAAATCCGATTTCCCGCAACCAATGAAGTTGAATGTCGAGATCGAGGAGTTTATTGGACGGGTCTTCGGCCTCGGGAGTCAGGTTCATGATGGAAAGGAATCTATGGTGGAGCTCGGTTGTTGAAGAAGCTACGTGCTCCAGATTGCAAAAAACGCCTCCGGAATTCAAGTGAGCGAAGATCTCGGCATAGAGTTCGCGTTTTCGCCGATGTACCAGGTGATGGATGGCGAAGCTTGAGACAACGGCATCAAAGTAGCCCAAATCCGGTAGAGGGTTATTAAGATCGTGTGCTATTACTTGAATTCGGGAATTCGCCGCGAAGCGCCGGCGAAGTCGGTCGAGCATGGGCGGGGAAAAATCCAGCGCCACCGCTTCCACCTCCGCGCCTCCGGCGAGGATAAGTCCAAGCAACCGGCCATCCCCGCTTCCAAGGTCGAGAATACGTGCGCTTCCAGCAGGAACAAATTCGAGCAGGGTTCGTTCGCCCTCGGTGCGGTGCGGGATCTTGTCCGCCCGCTTGAGATAGTCCAAGGCGTGCTCGGGTGAGGTCCAAAGATTAAGATCTGTGAAATTCATATCCGTGGGCATACGATTCGACTGCGCAAATTATTGTCGGCATCGCTGAAGCAGTCAACGCACGGCGTGAAATTCTGAATGCCTGGCGTCGCTGCGGCGAAGGTGGCAAGAACACCGGCCGTCAGACCGCGGCTTCTTAGGAATTGTGGAGTGTTCGTGTAAGCGTGAAAGCTGCCC
This sequence comes from Acidobacteriota bacterium, assembly GCA_019247235.1. Lineage (GTDB taxonomy): Bacteria > Acidobacteriota > Terriglobia > Terriglobales > Acidobacteriaceae > Gp1-AA145. The sequence continues at coordinate 1,647 of JAFAPG010000549.1, read as the reverse complement.
GAACCTGACGCTGCGCCTGACGCGTTGATGTACTTACCCGAAAGGTGGATTCAACGAAAGCAGGGCCCCCGGATAGAGCTCTGTTTGCGAAGCTACGGACGGGGAAACAGCTTGGCCAATCGTTCTCTGAGCTCAAGCACCGCCTTGTTCAGCTCGGGAAGACCCGGGGTATCGAAATCCGCGTCCAAGGTCTCCAGATCGCTGGTGACATCTTTCACCAATTGGGTCGCCATCTCAACCCGCTGTTTCATAACTTGAGACATAAGTTCATAGGGGTCCTTGCCTTTTTCTTGTGTCTCCAGCCATTGCTGCACAGCAGCGCCTGCTTGACGGGCCCTCTCCGTGGCGTGGCGAAAGTCCATGAGGACCTTTACATTGATCATTCCGGTTTTCACTGACTGTTGCAAGTTCCTCAGTTCCTCGTTCGTCCTTCGTAGACGAGAGGAAATTTCAGGTACTTGTTTAGGGTTATCTGGCATAGTTTCAAGACCTCTCGGCAGGGTTGCAATTCTTTCCAGCCAACACAGCTGAAGCCGCGCTAGAGCGTCATACCATCACAGTTTGGAGCTGCCGGCCACGGCTACATTGAAGCGATCGTGCAGGAAGTTGATAGCTTCATCTCGGGCCGGAGCTGTCTGTGACGTCGCATTGAGATACATAACATATTCTGCAGCAGCCTCGTCGAGGTCTCCGCGTTGCACATCGCTACGGGCTTGTTGAAGAAATTCCGGGGGCAGTTTCAAAACGCTATCTCGTACAGCGCTGACCATGGCATCGCGAGCCTGTATTTCTAAATCGGTGAGGAACTGACCTCGGTCTGGCTCGACGTTCTGATTGGTAATCCCCGTGGTATCTTCCGGCTTAACATCGCTGACTACGGTCACGTTTTTGTGGCTATCTTTGTGGATATCAATCGCTTGAGCAATCGGGTTCCCGTTTCGGTCGATGATGTGGAAGGTGAGCTCTACGTTGGCGCTTAGATCGATTATCTTTTTGGTGTAGTGATAGGTTTCGACGATCTCCTGGGCTAGATTCTCATCGCTCGCGTCTAACTTGAGCTTTGCGTCATTGACGCGCTTTCTTGCCGTTTCTACTGCTTCGCTAGCAGCCGTCAGCAGCTCCTTCTTTCTGTGTTGCGATTGAGCATCGCTCATAGCTTGCTGAGCGGATGCGAGTTGCCGTTGAGCGTCGTCGTAATCCGCTTGTGCTTGCAACCATGCAGGGTTCTTTGTCTGGCGAGTCCCGGCGCGGTATTTCGACTCTGGCGCTTCGACAGCTTCCGACTTGACTACACGATTCTCGAGCACTTCGCCCACCAGAAGGAAATTCGGTTGCAAAGCATCATCCCCGCTGGACGGCGGGCGAACCACTACAACGCTAATTCCGGAAGACTCGAGGCCATTGGCAATCGCATCGGCCATTTGGTCGGCAAAACTTCGGCCGGTGTCATGGTTTGTCTGATCATGAAATGTGATTCCCAAGGAAAGCTGAGCCCGCCGCTGATAGAGCGGTGCATACTTGGCTACTTGATCTTTGACGTGATCAAGATTGGTGATGGCGTAGTGTTCTGCCTGTTTAAGGTAAAGCCATCCCATCGCGGCACCAGATCCCGAGGGCTTTTCCAGGTAGTGACCGGCTTGGTCGAGG
>JAFAPG010000854.1 GCA_019247235.1 Acidobacteriota bacterium | reverse complement strand
CGTTCAACTCCGGTCCGGACGTCGGATATCTCACTACGAAGGCAAATTCCTGGAATACTTTGACAACTCCAATCTTGCTCGCATGGATGTGAAGCCTTCCTCCATTTGCAACCTAAATCCTGTTGTCCTGGTGATCGCTTGCATCGCTAGATTGTCGGCCATCATCTCGGCTGAAAGCGCGGTAATACCTTCTTCTCGTGCAACCCAAATCGCACGTCGAAGCAGCTCCGCTCCGAGCCCACGGTTTTGAAAGTGGTCAGTGACCAGCACCGCGACCTCGGCTTCTTCCGTTTCACGTATTCGGTTCAGCCGGCCGACACCGATGATCTCTGGCCCCTCAGAGCCCTGTCGTTCAGCCACCAAAGCTAGCTCGCGGTCGTAGTCGCCGAAGCAAATTCGCACCAGCCGCTCGTGAGCAACCCGGGTTCTTAAGCTTAACGAACCGAAATAGCGGAGGTAAACAGTGCGGTCAGAGAGTCCCTCATGGAACTTCACCATCAACGGCTCATCCTCCGGTCGGATGGGACGTATTGTCACCCGAGTTCCGTCTTTCATTGCCCAATCCCAAACATACTGGACCGGATAGGGACGGATTGCGGGCTTGGGCAGCCGGTCTTCGCTCATCTCGCTTCCGAACAACACCACGCGTGCATCTAAAGCGAGGAGACGATTCGGTGAGACTAGTAGTGGATTAATGTCAATTTCCGAAATCCAAGGCTGTTCGACAACAAGTTGGCTAAAACGGACCAAGAGTTTCTCAAGCTCAACCAGATTCACTGCTTTTCTTCCCCGAACGCCCTTGAGGGCGGTGAAAATCCTCGTCTGTTCCATCAAACGTTGCGCCAAAGTCGTATTCAGCGGCGGCAACGCAAGTGCGCGGTCGCGATAAACCTCAACCAATTCCCCCCCTGACCCAAATAGCACCACTGGACCAAACTGCGGGTCGACACTGCTGCCTAGAATTAACTCATATCCTTCGAGCACGACCATGGGCTGAACCGTAACCCCAGCGAAATGCTCACGACCAGCCGTACGCGAAACTGACTCCAAGATCTCTAGGTACGCCCGACGCACCTCCTTTTGGTCTTTGAGGTTAAGCTTGACTCCTCCAACATCGGTTTTGTGGGTAATCGTATCGGACAGGAGCTTGAGCACAACCGGGCAGCCAATTTCTAACGCGTGCCTGACCGCTTCCTCTTCATCACGGGCGATGCGGGTTTCAACCGTGGGTATGCCATAAGCGGCAAGCAACTGCTTAGATTCAAACTCGTTGAGCAAATAGCGATTGCCCGTGCGGGCCTGCTGAATGATGGCGCTCGCTTGGTCCTTGGCGTAGATCTGAGAATCGCTGATTGCCCAAACCGGCGTCTCGTATAGGCCACGCACATTGTAGCTGTAGCGCCACATATAGCAGAAAACCTTAGCAGCCGTATCAGGATAGGAGAACAGCGGAATGCCGGCGTTGTTGAGGACTGCCTTGGCGTCAGCAATACTCTCTCCTCCCATGAAACTAGCGAGGACAGGCTTGTCACCCTGCGCGTACGGCACTAGCTTCTGAGCGACTTCGGCAGCGTTGGTCATACCTTGCGGCGCCAGCACCACCATCACACCATCACTGCTGGGATCCTTAGCAGCAATTTCTAGGGTTCTCGCGTAGCGATCGGCCTCCGCATCACCAAGGATGTCGATAGGATTGTTGTGGCTCCAATGGCCGGGGAGAAACTGATTAAGAGCATTCAAGGTATCGTTGCATAGGGGAGCCAGTTCCCCGTTGAGCGCGACGAGCGCATCGGTCGCGAGCACCGCCGGGCCTCCGGCATTCGTCACCATTGTGAGGCGCGGACCTCTAGGCCGCGGCTGCTTGCTAAGGACGTCAGCCATATAGAACAGGTCGGCAATGTTTTGCACGCGCAGTACGCCTGAACGGCGGAAGGCGGCATCGAGAACCTCGTCACTGCCGGTCAGCGCGCCAGTGTGAGAAGCAGCAGCTCGCGACGCAGCCTCCGATCTCCCTGCCTTAATGACGATGATTGGCTTGCTGAGTGCGACTGCGCGGGCGGCCGAGAGAAAAGAGCGGGCATCGCCAACCGATTCCATATAAAGGAGAATGCTGTGGGTTTCGGGATCGTCGCCAAAATGGCTGATCAAATCACCCCAACCTACATCCAACATTGAACCAGTTGACACGATGCTACTGAAGCCCACTTGCTGCGGGATAGCCCAGTCGAGAATTGCCGTTAACAAAGCGCCGCTTTGGCTGACGAACGCCACATTCCCGGCTTTCGGTGCGCGCTTGGCAAACGTTGCGTCCAAGCCGAGCCCAGGATTCATGATTCCCAGGCAGTTCGGGCCAATCACACGCATAGAGCCGCGCCGAAGGTGTTCTCGAATTTTGCTCTCCAGTTCCGCTCCTTCTGCTCCGCGTTCCCGGAAACCTGCGGAAATCACCACCGCTGCCCTCGTGCCGGCATCCACACATTCTCCTATCAGAGCCGGTACGGTAGGAGCGGGCGTAACGATCACGGCAAGATCCACCG
>JAFAPG010000850.1 GCA_019247235.1 Acidobacteriota bacterium | reverse complement strand
AGGTTGCCGAATCTTTTTATTATAAGACAGGGTGGGACTTGGATCTGCCGGGCACAGGCCCCCGAGGAGACGAACACGCTTAGAGAGAGCAAGGAGCAGCAGGTGGCTGAGGTCAAGGGGCGCCAGGCGCTCAGGGGAGAAACTGGGGAATTGCCCTGCAGAGGTCCGCTTACCACACCCTGCACATTTCGGCTCCCCCCCTGCCTCGCCCGGCTTTGCATCCCCACACCTTGTCAAATTCCGGCATATTTTCCATGACGCCATTCACGCGGTAGCGCCCGGGGGAATGAGGATCAACGTTGACCAACATGCGTGAATATTCGGGACGGCGTTTCTCACACCAGACCTGAGCCCAGCCGAGGAAGAACCGCTGTTCGGGCGTGTAACCGCCGAGCTGGTTTCCGCTAGCAGGCGACCCCGGTTGGCCATTGGTCTTTTGCAAAGCTATTAGGGCAATGCGCACACCTCCGTTGTCAGCCGTATTCTCTCCCAGAGTAAGACTTCCATTGAGCTTGAGATTATCGACCGCGATGAAGTTGCTATACTCCTGGGCGATGCAGCTTGCCCGCTTCTCGAATTCCTTGGCATCTTGTTCCGCCCACCAATCGCGCAGGTTGCCTTGGGAGTCGAACTTGCGGCCTTGATCGTCGAAGCCATGAGTGAGTTCATGGCCGATAATAGCCCCAATGGCCCCAAAATTAACGTTCTCGTCTATGGTTCGATCAAAAAACGGGGGCTGCAAAATCCCCGCGGGAAAGACGATTTCATTGTTGGAGCCGTTGTAGTAGGCATTGACCGTAGGAGGCGTCATTCCCCACTCCTTACGATCTAAGGGCTTGCTGATCTTAGCAATTTGCCGGCGCGACTCAAATTCATTGGCACGCAGGAAGTTGCCCATTAAGTCGCCCGGTTTAATCGTCAGCTGGCTGTAATCGCGCCACTGATCAGGGTAGCCGATCTTGTTACGGATGGCGGCGAGCTTAATCTGCGCTTGCTTTTTCGTAAGTTCGGTCATCCAGGGGAGTGTATTGATGTCCTCGCTAAGGGCGGATTCAAGCGAATCCACCATCTTGAGCATGCGCGCCTTGCCACTCTCGCCAAATGTCTGTTCGACGTATCTTTGACCGAGCGCCTCGCCTAACGCCCGATCGGTGGCTTGAACGCATCGCTTCCAGCGGGGCTGAATCTCAGCCTGGCCGTTTAAGGCCTGACGGAATTTGAAATTCGCCTCCACATAAGGGTTGGCCAGCCAAGGCGCGGCGTCATTCAATAGATGCCATTTGACGTAGGTCTTCAGCGCCTCGAGCGACTCGGACTCCAATACAGCGTTCAGCTGCTTGAAAAAGTCGGGGTTTGCCACATTGAGATCGGAAAAATCGGGTGTACTGAGATCGGAAAAATACACGGCCAGAGATAAACTGGGTGCCAATCGAATGGCCGCTTGGCGGGACATCTTATGGTCTAGGTTCTTGGGATCGCGCCGTAAGGTAAGGTCCATGGACGCGCGGGCCAACGCGGTTTCGATGCGCAGCACCATCTCAGCCGAGGCTTGGGCCTCGCTAGCCGAGGCATGTGAGAGGGTCGACAGGGCAATGATGTAGTCGCTCAGACTCTTTCGCGCCTCCACCATTTTGGGATCATCCTTCAGGTAGTAATTTCTATCCGGCAAGCTAAGCCCGCCCTGATCGATATAAGCGATTACCATGTCAGCATTGTGGAGGTCAGGTGAGGCGTAGAAATTGAACAGCGGGTTGGGGCCAATCAGGTGCACTCGGGCAATGGCATCGATTAACGCAGATTTATCTTTGGCTCGATCGATTCGCTCCAGTTCCGCTGAAAGCGGAGCCAACCCTTGGCGGTTCACGGCCTGCTCGTCCATGCAGGCGCCATAATAGTCGCCGATCTTCTGATCAATTGGGTTGCGCGCGGATCCGCCGGAGGATGCCTTCTCTAGGATTTCGCGCAAAGTAACTAGGTTGCGCTCATCCACTTCAACAAAGCTGTTGACCGACGGCCGATCCTGCGGAATCTCGGTCTTCTTCATCCAGTTCCCGCAGGCGAATTGATAAAAGTCCGTGCAGGGATCGACGGACTTGTCAATATTGTCGATACTGAAGCCGGATTGGGCAGGAGCGGTGGTTGCTAAATAGCCGAGCGAAAGCAGGATTACAACCGCGCGCAGGACGATCACCGGAGAAAACATGAATCCTCGCTTGAAATAGAGTGCCCGATTCTAATTGTTCGCCGTTCGCAGATTCAAGAACACGCATCAATTCCGAGCTTTCTCGGCAGTCACCCTGTAGGCGATGGTTCGCGTGTTGCTAATCTGCTCTGAAATCACGTTGCCAGTCCCAAGCGGAGATCACATGAGACCTGAGCGCGCTTGATCGAGAAGTTGCGAGCCGGTCACCGGCCTAGCGCCCAAACACGAGGAGAGCAAAGATATAGACCCACAACAAACCCATGAAGTGCCAGTACCAGGTTGCGATTTCAAGCACAATGCGCCTTTGTTCGAGCCGGCGCGAGAATAGGGAATTCGCTGCGGAGTAGAACAGCGCTATTATGCCGACGCTCAAGTGAGCGGCATGGGCTCCGGTAAGTAGATAAAAGAAGGGACTGAGCCCAGGGCTAGCCACATGAAAGCCATGCGCCCGCACCGCCTCCCAGGCCATCCACTGCCCACCCAGGAAGACAAAACCCAGCAGGATTGTAATAGGCAGCCAAGGGATGCAATGCTTCTGATCCCAAGCAATACCAGGAATGGCCCGAACCGGCGCAAGAACCATCTCCCTTGCGAGAGATCGCCGAGCCATTTCAATCGTGCCACTGCTCAAAAGTAAGACCACTGTGTTCAGTAGAAGCAGGCGAAGTGGAATCTCGGCGGGCAACCACTCAGGGACATAGGCGCCGGTTCGAGGATCGAGCACGAGCGCGGCATGACGCAAAAAGAAAATGGCGGTTACAGTCACAAACAGGACCGAGATCGAGGCAAGTCCCAAGACGAGCCCAATCCTGGCTCGCCTCAGCCGCCGCCCATAATCCGAGGAACCGTCGCCTGGTCCCTGGTCGCCACCACCGCCAAAGGCCGGCGGATGCACTCCGCCCCTGCCCTGTCCGGACTTAGGCTTTTCGCCCGCGGGGGAAGAAGTCAACGCTGGCAGATTCATGAAGGCCCTATTCTTCGTCTTCTCAAAGAGGAGAACGGCTATTGCTTTGTGGTTTTGACCAATGCACGTATATAGCGCACCACGTGGCCAATCTCTTCGCTGTTCAACTGATCGGAAAAGCCTGGCATGTTGGCTTGACCATCATGGACAATCTTACGCATCTCGACATCACTTAGTTTCTGTACCTCCTTAGAACGGAGATTGGCTGCTTGCATTTGTTTGCCTAAGGCGGTGTTGCCGCTGCCATCGGGGCCATGGCAAAGTGTGCACTTTGCTTTAAAGATGCTGGCTCCGGGAGCTGGCTTTCCGGCCGCTTGCGCCGTTAATTGGGCGGCCAACGCCAAGAAAAGAAACAAAAGCCAAGTAGCTGAACGTAACGATCGTTCCACTCGCGCCTCCCAAAAATTTAGTTGCCGCCTAACCGGCCGCGCACATCCCGACTTTCCAAAGCGATCACGGGCGGCTCCCTACAAGGCGTGAAATCTCGAACCGTTTCCACACCGCGAACCTCCTTCATCATAACGGAAGTCGAATGGGCGTAACGTTCTCGCAACTCGGCGAAGCTCCCTGACTCCGAGGTGCAGGCGGAGCTTGGCTGAGTAGATTGCAAAAAACCCGTCGGCGATTCTTAAACGACGTTCAACCTTCTGATTGGCGACCACTCTCCCTGGCGAGGACAACCACGCTCGACCGGCCAAGGCTATCAGCGGGTTTCTACAACGGCTTGCAATCGGCAATCGAGCTCAAGCAGAATGGCGCGAGCTTCTATGTTGCCTCGGGCAGACGATTCCGGCGCCGTGCGTGCCTTTGCCCCAGCCCTGATGCTGCTCGTAATCTCGTTTCTCATTAATTACATTGATCGCGGCAATATCTCGGTGGCAGCGCCCCTGATTAAAGCAGAATTTCAACTCTCCGATTCGCAGCTGGGAATCCTATTCGCTGCTTTCTTCACCACCTACACGGCCATGCAATTTGTCGTCGGCTGGCTGGTCGACCGTTTTAACGTCAACTCTATTCTGGCTGCGGGGTTTCTGGTCTGGTCTCTGGCCACGTCGATGACTGGTCTGGTGCGCGGGTTTGCCCTGCTGCTGACACTCAGGTTCATTCTGGGCATAGGTGAATCGGTGGCATTGCCAGCGGGGTCGAAAATCCTCGCCCAGCACTTGCCGGAACAACGTCGAGGATTTGCGAGCGGCGCCTTAA
>JAFAPG010000815.1 GCA_019247235.1 Acidobacteriota bacterium | reverse complement strand
CCGTTTAGAATCAGCGGCTTCTGATCCGGGTCTGTCGAGAATCTGTACAAATGTCGGCCTTCACGACTTCTCGGTGCGCGTGCGGCTAGCATCTAACGTAACCCCCGCGCCACAAAAGCCATGGATCACGAATTGACTTTGGATCGCCACGGAAGAGGACATGCGGCGAGGACCACTGTTGCCGGAAATCAGGATCCCGGCTGCATAGCTGCCATTGTGTAGCGCAGCGTTGTTAACTGTCACCAGTCGAGCTTTCGGCTGCGTTGTTTGTTGGGTGGCGGCCATTCGTGGACATGACGCTGGAGTGATCCGGCAACTATCTTACCGAGTTACTTCTGGGTTGAGCAGCACTGACGAAGACTCGACACATGACGGACTTTGATACAGCGCCTGTCAACCTCGAAGCAAAAATTTCTAATATTCCCTGCGGCCCGTTTTTCCACCTCTTGCTGACTCAAACTGCGAATTCAACCCGTTCGAGCATTCGTGAGTTGTATTCAGGCGCACAAGCTGACGATGTTGGTACGCCGCGTGCTTCGCTTCAGTTGTCGCAAGGCGAACGAATCATTGGCAAGGAATAAAAATATGGCTATTAAGACCGAGCGTTCCACGCTCGAAGTCACAGAGGCGCCCAGTTTCGAAGCGAAGAACGGAAGTAGAGGGATTTCACTTCTGAACGATTCCGCGAGAAATCATGACACGGCATTCAGTCCTGAGGAGCGTCGCAGGTATGCAATCGAAGGCCTTCTGCCCCACGCCTACGAGTCGTTGGAAAGGCAAGCGGAGCGTGTACTCCGGCATCTTGATGTAAAACCAACCGACCTTGAGCAATATATCTATCTAACGGGACTTACGGATCGCAACGAAACACTTTTTTACTACACCGTTATGTCCGATCCAGCGAGGTTCATACCGATTCTGTATGACCCGACCGTGGCAGATGCATGTGACGCATTCGGACATATTTATCGTAGGCCACGCGGAATGCACATCACACGAGAAATGAAAGGCCGCATTGCCGAGGTACTGCGCAATTGGCCTGAACCTGACGTCCGCTTCATTTGCGTGTCAACTGGCGGCCGCATCCTGGGACTCGGCGACATCGGCGCCAATGGGATGGGTATTCCAATCGGCAAGCTTCAACTCTACACGGCGTGTGCGGCGGTTCCGCCGCGGTATATGCTGCCGGTACTACTCGATATCGGCACCTCGAACGCGGTGCTCCGGGCCGATCCGCTGTATCTCGGAATCCGAGAGGTTCCGCCACCGCAGGAAGAACTGGATGAACTGGTCGAAGAGTTCGTCCAGGCTGTGCAAGAAGTCTTCCCACATTGCTGTATTCACTTTGAGGATTGGAAGGGAACCGACGCTATGCGGTACCTTGAGCGGTACCGAGACAAAATCCTCTGCTACAACGACGACATTCAGGGCACGGCATCCGTGACGCTGGCGGGATTGCTGGCAGCGCTAAAGGTTACAGAGTCGCCGATTACGAGCCAGCGCATCCTGTTTCTGGGCGCGGGTTCGGCGGGTACCGGCATTGCAAAGCTGATGGCCTCCGGCATGAAGATGCAAGGTCTGTCGGAGGACCAGGCGCGCAGCCGGATTGCCATGTTTGATACCCGGGGACTTGTCGTCGAGGGCCGTCCTGCTCTCGCGCCGCACAAGCAGCCATGGGCAAAAAAACTGTTGGCAAGCAAACCGTTCGATGTCCAGGATTTAACTTCTGAGTTGCCGGAGATCGTTGCGGCTATCGAGGCGTTCAAGCCAAGTGTGCTGATTGGTGTCAGCACCCGAGGGGGCCTCTTCAGCCGTGAGGTGATCGAGGCAATGAGTCGACTCAATGAACGGCCGATCATCTTTGCACTGTCTAATCCGACCCGAAAATCAGAATGTACGCCCGAGCAGGCTTACACCTGGTCCCAGGGCAAGGCGCTGTACGCCTCCGGTGTGCAGTTTCCCGACGTCAAATTCAACGGCCAAATCTTCCATCCCGGTCAGGCCAACAACTTCTATATCTATCCGGCAATTGGGCTCGCAACCTATGTGGCGCGACCGAAACGGCTGACAGACGAGTGCTTCGTTCTCGCGGCGCAGGGGACCGCCGATCAGGTGGATCCGGATCTTCGCGCTAAAGAGTGGTT
>JAFAPG010000744.1 GCA_019247235.1 Acidobacteriota bacterium | reverse complement strand
TTTGTTTCGCCTCGATTGAAGATGGCATCATCACGGTCGTTACCAGTGGTGCCAGTGGCATGGAGGGGCAATCCAACTGCCGCACTCTGGAAGAGCTGCTCGACAGCCTCGATGCTAACCTGTTTTGGCGCGCCCACCGCTCCTACGTGGTGAACATAAATCGCATTAAGGAAGTCGTCCCCTGGTTCAAGAGCTCCTATCAGCTTCGTATGGATGACAAGAAACAAACCGAGATTCCCGTCAGCCGTGCCCAAACCAAGCGCCTGAGGGAGTTATTTGGCTTATAAAGCCCTACGCCGAAGCCGACTTAGCAGCTTTTAAGATTGGCTGGCAAGGAACTTCTCCGGGCAGCCCAAACTTATCACTCAACACTTTCGTTATCCTCTTCCTCTTCGCCCATACCGTATAATGAAGCATCCCCCATGAAAGCATACGTATATGTTTCCTTGAAGCGCACGGTCTTGGACCCTCAGGGTAAGACCATTCAAGGGGCCCTAGAGAAACTGGGATACCAGGGATTGAGCGATGTGCGGCAGGGCAAGTTTTTCGAGCTAACGATAAACGGGAGGCTTGACCGGGCACAGGCGGAAACTGAGGTGGAGCGCATGGCTCGTGATGTGCTCACCAATCCGGTGATCGAAGAGTTCCGGTACTCGATTGAGGATTGACCCGGTCCGAGCTTTCGCCGTCGTCCTCCCCGCAAATCAGGAGTCTTTCATATGTGTGGAATCGTTGGATACGTGGGTAAGAAGCGGGTTGTGCCTGTCATTCTGGACGGGCTGCGTCGTCTTGAATACCGGGGTTATGACTCGGCCGGCATTGCGGTTTGCGGGAACGGTGATGGTTTGCAGATTCGCCGCGCCGAAGGCAAACTGCGCAACCTCGAGGAAGTCATCCGCCTCAAACCCCTCGATGGAACCTACGGAATTGGCCATACACGTTGGGCAACACATGGCCGGCCCACGGAAGAAAATGCCCACCCCCATCGTGATTGCACCGGAAAAGTGGTTGTGGTGCACAATGGCATCATTGAAAACTATGTTTCCCTCAAGAAGAACCTTTCAGAACAGGGACACCGTTTCACCACTGAAACCGATACGGAAGTCGTCGCCCATCTGATCGAGCGCTACTTTTTGCAGAGCGGAAATGGACATCGCCCATCGCTTGAAGAAGCCGTACGTAAGACGGTATCGCAGCTGACCGGGGTCTTTGCCCTGGCCGTGATCTCGGCCGACGACCCCAATAAGATTGTCGCCGCGCGCAATGGCCCGCCGGCAGTAATTGGCCTTGGCAAAGACGAGTATTTTGTCGCCTCCGACGTGCCCGCGATTCTTTACCACACGCGAGATCTGTTCTTTTTGGCCGATGGTGACCTCGCGGTTATCACCCCCGAGGGAGTCCGGTTGTCGGACTTTAACGGGCAGCCGATCACTCGCCAGGTGCAGCACGTTACTTGGGATCCCATCATGGCGGAGAAGGGCGGCTTTAAGCACTTCATGCTCAAGGAAATTTACGAGCAGCCGCGGGCCGTCCGTGACACCACCTTAGGCAGAGTTTCGCAGGAAAGCGGCCATGTTTTTCTTGATGAAATGGAGATCACCGAGGCCGAATTCAAATCCGCCAAGAAGATCAACATCGCCGCCTGTGGAACCAGCTGGCATGCGGCTCAGGCCGGCAAGTTTATGATCGAGAGTCTGGCTCGAATTCCTGTCGAAGTCGACTATGCCAGTGAATGGCGTTACCGCGATCCCATCGTTCCTCCCGATACAATTACCCTGGTCATCTCACAATCGGGAGAGACGGCCGACACCATCGCCGCGCAAAGGGAAGCCAAGGCCAAAGGTTCGAAGACGCTGGCCATTTGCAACGTCGTAGGATCGATGATCACGCGCGAAGCAGCAGGCACCATCTATACGCACGCAGGTCCGGAGATTGGAGTCGCATCGACCAAGGCGTTCACGGCACAACTCACCGCATTGTATTTATTTGCCCTCTATCTCGGGCAAATGCGGGAAACCTTAACTGCCGAACAAGCCAAAGATGCAGTCCACGAACTCACTCGCATTCCCGCCAAGCTGGAGCATCTGCTCACGCACGAAGAAGATTGTGAAGACCTGGCAAAGCAATATGTGCGCTCGCAGGACTTCTTGTTTTTGGGACGCGGCATCCACTACCCAATTGCGCTTGAAGGCGCGCTGAAATTGAAGGAAATTTCCTATATCCACGCCGAAGGCTATCCCGCGGGCGAGATGAAGCACGGCCCGAATGCTCTCATCGACGAAAATCTGCCCGTAGTCATCATTGCCACGCGCGATACCAAAGACGCGCTTTCGATGGTGCGCTATGAAAAAACCTGCTCGAACCTGAAAGTGGTTAAAGCTCGTTCCGGACAAGTCATCGCCATCG
>JAFAPG010000416.1 GCA_019247235.1 Acidobacteriota bacterium | reverse complement strand
CTGCGATGGAATAGGAGAGCAGCATCTGCCTGCTGTTAGAAGCATATTCGGGGAGAGCGGTGGTACAGGACGAGCAAGGCTCTAGGTAAGTGCTGGCCGGGCAGACAGAAAGTGTAGCTCGCGAACTGGTGGAAGTAATTGTAGTTCAGCAGCATAGCGATAAAAGAGTTCAAGTCCCTGACGACACTCCCGGTCGAAAATATAATGGATGTTTCGGGTTAAATAGGATTCGATTGCCGCCTCCGTGAGGCCAAGTTTTTGCGCCCATACCCGCGAGATCCACCTCCTATTTTCGGGCGCGAGTCCATGATCGCGCGACTCCTGAAACACCGCCGCCAGATCAAGAGTTGTGTCTTTGAGCGCCTGTTCTCGCACGGCCCAAAAAGCAAAGACAAATGGTTTTCCCGTAAAATGCACCCATTCTTCGGCCAGATCCCAGGTTTGATAACGCGACCGGTCCAACGCGATCGCCCGATCTCCAATCAATAGGGCTGCATCGTGTCTGGCCAGCATTGCCTCCAGATCGGGCGCGCAGGACTCAAATTTGCGCCCTCCGCCCCACCTTTTCTCAAACAGAATGCGAGCAAGTGCCACTGAGCTTAGTGAAGAACTGTCAAGTGCAACCCGATCAATTTGGTCGATCGGCTTGTCACTCACCAGCAAAATCGAGCGCACCGGGCCTTTTGCCGCTATAGCCACCCCCGGCAAAATCTCGAGCCCGGAAACCGTAGCGTATGCGGCGGCGGGGATGATACCGATGTCGGCGTGGCCTTGAGCTAGCTCTTGGGCACACTGCGAGGGCACCGTATAAACAATCTCAAAAGTGTCGCGGGCCGGCCCACGCTCGAAATCCCACATCAAAGGCACAGTATTGAGATAAGAGATCGCAGATAGACGCAGGCGAGCCATTGAGTCTAAAGAACTTAGTTTAATGCCAGGGAAAAATTCTACCAGAGAGCCGCGACGGCCAAGGTGAGTTCGAAGATGCGGCCTGGCTCGGTATCAGAGTAAGCACTAAGCGTTCTTCACGCCGTTATTAATGGTAAGCCTTTTATAATCAAGCCCGCCTTATCCCGGGTGGGTCAGCCCTGAATCCTGCCGTGGCTCTCGCGCATCCCTATCGCAGCAGTGATTGGGGGTACGTGCAGAGGGCCGAAGGGCGGGAGCCGGCGGGGTCAAACGTCGCCAACGCCGACCAATCGAGTAGAACGATGATCAAATTTAGTCCGGTTTTGCCCGTTTGGAGTTCTAGGCCGCACCTAGGAACGGGGCTGACAGCTTGATCCTGTTCGTGCTAGCTTCAAAAACATAGTCCAGAAATTGAGGATCCATTGGCAAAGGGTTTAGTCATCGTGGAGTCGCCTACTAAGGCGAAGACCATCCAGAAGTATCTAGGCAAGGGGTACACGGTTGAGGCCTCCTGGGGTCACGTGAAGGATCTGCCCAAGAGCACGCTCGGGGTAGATATCGACAACGACTTCGAGACCGAATACATCGTGATTCCTGGCAAAGAGAAGGTAATTGCCAAACTCAAGAAGCTGGCTGGATCGGCTGAGACGATCTATCTTGCGCCCGATCCCGACCGCGAAGGCGAAGCCATTGCCTCTCATCTGGCCGAGGAGCTTGGCGACGGCTCTAAGGCGAAGAAGAAAAAAAAGAAGACCTCTAACGCGCTCGAGCGCATTCGGCGGGTAGCATTTAATGAGATTACCCAACGAGCGGTGCGCGAAGCCTTCGAAAATCCTCGAGACATCGATCAGCACCTGGTCGATGCCCAGCAGGCACGACGTGTGCTCGATCGCCTGGTGGGTTATCAGGTCTCGCCTTTGCTCTGGGACAAGGTGCGACGCGGACTCTCCGCTGGGCGGGTACAGACGGTCGCATTACGTTTGATCGTCGAGCGCGATCGCGAGATTAAGGCTTTCGAGAAAAAAGAGTACTGGACAGTGGATGCGACTCTGGTGGGCGCCAAGCCTCCGCAATTTGAGGCGCGATTCCTCGGCAAGGGCGCCGAGAAAGTTGAAATTGCCAATCAGGAACAAGCCGAGGGGATTCGCCATGCTCTTGAAAAGGCAGCGTGGGCGGTCCGCAGCGTGGAAAAAAAGGAGCGGCGTCGCAACCCAGCTCCTCCTTTCACTACCAGCAAATTGCAGCAAGACGCGTCGCGCAAACTTCGCTTTAGCGTCAAGCGCACGATGATGATCGCGCAGCGTCTCTATGAAGGCATTGAGCTTGGCGGCGAGGGCCTGGTTGGTCTCATCACCTACATGCGTACCGACTCTACGCGCGTCTCAAACGAGGCCTTGGCCGAGGTGCGTGAGTACATCGGCTCTCAGTATGGGCCCGATTACCTCCCCCAATCACCAAACACCTTCAAAGAGAAAAAGGAAGTTCAGGGAGCTCACGAAGCCATTCGTCCCACTTCGGTCCTGCGCCATCCGGACCAGGTTAAGCAGTTCCTCAAGGAAGACGAGCATAAAGTCTATACCCTAATTTGGCAGCGTTTTGTTGCTTCGCAGATCAACCCGGCAGTATTCGATCAGACCACGGTCGATATCGACGCGCAATCGGGCACCGAGACCTTCTGGTTCCGGGTGACCGGTTCGGTTCTGAAATTCGACGGCTTCTTGAAGGTGTATGAGGAGTCGAAGGAAGGCAAGGACGACGAAGGTGAGGAGCTGAAGCACAAGCTGCCGGCGCTTGAGGCCGGACAGAAGCTGACGCTTAAGTCTTTGAAGCCGGAGCAGCACTTCACCGAGCCGCCGCCGCGTTATAACGAAGCTTCGCTGGTCAAGGAGTTAGAAGAACGCGGCATCGGTCGACCCTCTACCTACGCCACCATTTTGGGAACCATTCAAGAGCGACAGTATGTACAAAAAGTCGGTGGTAAGTTCCTGCCCACCGAGATTGGCATGGTGGTCACGGATCTGTTGGTTGAAAATTTCCGAGATATTTTTGATGTGCAGTACACTGCGCGTCTAGAAGAAGAGCTCGACGAGATTGAAGAAGGCAAGGAAGGCTGGACGAGTGCGCTCAATGAGTTCTACAAGAAATTCGAACGAGACCTGCGCTATGCCCATAAACACATGGAAAACATCAAGCGCATGGAAAAGCCGACGGATGAGAAATGCGAGCGTTGCGGCTCGCCGTTGGTGATCAAGTGGGGCAAACATGGCTCCTTCTATGCATGCAGCGCCTACGATAAAGAAGATCCGAATAGCTGCACCTTCACCAAAGAGAATCCTATCAACCTGCCCGATCTTGATTCTGCCGATGTTCAGGAGACCACGCAGGAAGAGTATTGCGAGAACTGCGGTCGGGTAATGGTGCTTAAGCGGGGGCGGTTTGGTCAGTTCATGGCTTGCACCGGCTACCCCGATTGCAAAACCACGCGCCGTCTGGATCAGGGAAAGAAGGTACCGGATATTCCGCTGGACGAACCTTGCCCAAAATGCGGACGCAATTTGATGATCCGGCATGGGCGTTATGGAGAATTCACCGCCTGCAGCGGATATCCTGAATGTAAATATGTCAAACAGAATTTCATTGGGGTGAAGTGCCCGCTGTGCAAAGATGGTGACCTGGTCGAAAAGAAGGCGCGCAAAGGAAATACATTTTACGGTTGCAGCAACTATCCAAAATGCAAATTCACCTCGGCCAATAAGCCCATGGCTGAACATTGTCCCCGTTGCGGCAATGAATATTTGGTCGAAAAGACACTCAAAGCCGGTCCCGTAGTCGCCTGCCCCAATAAAGAATGCGACTATGAGAGGGCGACAGAACCGGCGCCTGTGGCCGGATAGCATAGTAGGAGAGATCGATGTCCAAACCAGCGACAGCAGAAGACGCTGACATTGTCATGCAGCTCTACGATTTGCGGCGAGAAAGTGAAATGCGTAAGGCGCGACACTGGTTCGCAGGCTTCTGGCCCCAAAATGCCGACGACGTGGTCGCCATAATCAATGCCTTCAACACCCAGGAAAATGCCTGGTTCCGGCAGGTCTGCGGTTATTGGGATATGGCAGCTTCGTTTGTGCTTCGCAACGCCTTGAATGAAGATCTATTTGTGGACAGCAATGGTGAGATGTGGTTCATGTTCGCGAAAGTTTATCCCTTTCTCAAAGAGATCCGGGAGAAAAATAAATTACCTACATTTTTGACGCGAGTGGAGACGGTGGCCACACGAACTCAACAAGGCCGGGAGCGTCTGGATTTTATGCTTGAACGCGTCCAGGCAAGGCGTACAGCTGCAGCGAAAGCCTCACAAGCGTCATAAATTCCTCCGGCTGCGTTAACTAAGCAGCGGTATCAACAAATGCCTCCCCCCGTTCTAGCTGACCTGAATGGGGCACCTGGCGGCTGCGGCTTTCCCTTTTTTAAGAGATGTATTCGCGGATGTATTCGTCCCGGGTTTCACGCAGACTTTTTAAGTCTCCATCAAAGATGATGTGACCGTCGCGCAATAAGATGAATGACATAGGTACCCTAGCGCGCGCATCGGGTGGAAGCGGCTTCATGGTGTTGTCACGCCGGTCAAAGGAGTGGGTCGCCATGGTGAAAGCGTCCTGCAAGCGATGCGTCACCAGCAGCGAACTAGTGTGATACACATCGCGCTGCTTTACCAAAAGTTCAATGATGGTGTTGGAAGTAACCGGATCCAGGCCTCCGGTGGGCGAATCGTAGAGCAGCACTTCTGGGTGGGTGATGATAGTGCGGGCGATGGCTACGCGGCGCCGCATGCCTCCGGACAGTTCAGAGGGAAACATATCCACCGTGTGCTCGAGCTCCACAAAGCTGAGCGCCTCCCGCACTCGCTCCTCTACCTCCTGCTCTGAAACATCACCTTCTTCGAGTAAACGGAAGGCAACATTCTCCCTGACGGTTAAGGAGTCAAACAGAGCGCTCTCTTGAAAGACGATGCCCACGCGCCGGCGCAGTTCAAACAGCTGGTCTTCTTCCATCTCGGTAATCTCTTCGCCGAGCACATAAATCTGCCCCGAATCGGGCTTCAAAAGACCAAGCGCGAGCTTCAGGATCGTGCTCTTGCCTGATCCAGCCACTCCAAACACCGCCATGGTATCGCCGTGAGCCAGTCGAAAGGAGATTCGATCCAGGAGTTGCTTGCCTTCAAATGCAATCGATACTTCGTCGAATTCGACGGTCACAGGTTTTGTCGACCGAGCAAAGATGGTTGGTTGCGCGAGCGGAAGCGGCGGGTTTGCCATAATGGATCGAAACTATGGACCGAAGACCGTCATGGTTAGCCGAGTCACGAAGAAATCAACCATGATGATCAAAATCGAGGACGCTACCATCGCCTGGGTGGTGGCGCGACCCACACCCTGAGTTCCGCCCCGAGCCGACAGACCGTAGTAGCAGCCAATCGTAGCGATGATAAAGCCAAACAGAACCGGTTTGGCCAATCCCATAAAAACGTCTTGGAAGACCAGAATCTGCCAGGCCGTGCTCCAGTACTGGTGCCAATCCACGCCCGCGACCAGAAAGGTGGAAACCACGCCTCCACCGGCAACGCCCAAGGCATCCGAAATGATGGTAAGAA
>JAFAPG010000146.1 GCA_019247235.1 Acidobacteriota bacterium | reverse complement strand
ACATCCACCCCATGTTCTTTCTTCCTGCCGCGCAGTGGGCGAAATACGATGACAACTCCGAGGTCATGATGGAAAACGTCTCGCATCTCGAGATGGGTGCCGTGGAGATTCAGACCATCGGGCAGGTGCCCGGACTTGAGGCTCAGGTCCGCCGCGCGCTCATGCAGATCAATCCCAACCTTACCGTGATCGGCTTTGACACTTTCGCCGGCCAGGTGCACGATCAGTTCTCGCAACAGGAATTGCTCGTCCAGCTCACTTCCCTCTTTGGATTGCTTGCGCTCGTCCTGGCGGCCATCGGCCTTTATGGCGTTACGGCTTACTCGGTCGCGCAGCGTACCAGCGAGATCGGTGTCCGCATGGCGCTCGGTGCCAACCGCGGGTGCGTTCTAAGGATCGTCCTGCGCAGCGCATTCTTTCAGGCCGGCATCGGTCTCCTCATCGGCATGCCTGCCGCCATCCTCGCCGGACACTTCATGGCTGGCCAGTTATACGGCATACGCCCATGGGATCCCGCCGTCCTCATGACCGCCACCGCTATCCTCGCTGTTGCTGCATTCTTCGCTGCAGCGCTGCCCGCGCGGCGCGCCGCCGGCATTGAGCCCATGGTTGCCCTCCGGATCGAGTGATCTGCTACCACTATCAAGTAACGCCGACCCCCCTCATCCCCGGGCAGCCAAAGAAGATCTGTCCGGCCCGTCGATTCTTCTGAACGGCAGGCTGTAGTACCACAACTTTGGTATGCCGAAACGGCAGCCTAAATGTGGTTGACAGATTGTTTGCCCGTCATCTACGGTGTGGAACTAGTTTTGCGACGGGCAACAGGGCTTGATTGATGATTGGGGTGGGTAATGAAAAATCCGAAGGGTTGTCTTCTTGACTGGATGGCTGGCGCGTGGACGTCCGCAGCTAGGCGAAGGAAGCGTTCGCCCAAAGAAAAGGGGGGCAAACCTTGGCGATGTGCCTCAGTGCCATTGTTTGCGACAATTCTGTTCGGTTCCGCCGCGCAGGTCATGGGTCAAGCGGTGAATGCAACCTTGCTCGGTACTGTGAGAGATTCTACTGGAGCCGCGGTTGCGAATGTAAAGGTCACAATCACCGAAACGAATACGAGCGTCAGCCATATCTCACAAACTAACGAAAGTGGCAACTATGTATTTCCGGATCTCCCGTCCGGGACCTATGACGTGACAGCGGAAGTTTCGGGGTTCAAACGGGAGACCAGGCCCGGTGTTGACCTGATCGTGAACACAACCGAGCGCGTTGACCTCGTCCTGAAACCTGGAAATGTGTCCGAGAGCATAACCGTAGAGGGGGAAACGCCTATTCTCCAGACCGAGCGCGCTGATACCGGCCGCAAGCTCGACACCGTACTCACGGAGAATATTCCCCTGGCCACCAATCGCAATTACCAGAACCTGCTAAACATCGTGCCTGGGACGACTCGCGCCACTTTTCAGCACTCACAATTCTTTAACGCAAGCGACTCGCTGCAGACCGAGGTTAATGGTCAACTTCGCGAAGGCAACAACTATCAGATCGAGGGTATCGACGACAATGAACGTACCGGCCTTTTGCAGATCTTGGTGCCACCGATCGAAGCGATACAAACAGTAGACGTATCGACGAGCGACTACGATGCAGAGTTGGGTCGTGCGGCAGGTGCGGTTACCAACGTCATCCTGAAATCCGGTACAAACACTTTTCACGGTTCCGCATACGAATTCGTCGAGAACAACGATTTCAATGCCCGCAACTATTTCAATCCTTCAGTGGGGCATCTTGCCTACAACTATTTTGGGGGTTCGGCCGGCGGCCCAATTAAGAAGAACAAGCTGTTCTTCTTCGCCGACTACCTGAAGATTTTTGATCACGAGGCGAACACAAATCTCATAACTATCCCGACCATGTCTTTCCGCTCGGGAGACCTGAGCTCATCGACGACAGCGATTTACAATCCCTTCAGCGGTAATGCGAACGGCACTGCCCGCCAACGGTTCGTGGCGACCTCATCTCCAGGCCTATCCACGGTTGCAGGCCCCAATGGTCCTGTCGATGCTTTTAATGTGGCGTGCACGAACGCGGCCGGCTGCCCGAACATGATTCCGACAGCTCTGATCGACCCGATTGCCACTAAGCTCATGGCATTCGTGCCGGCGCCGACGGCTGCGGGCACCTCGAACAACTACTTTGGCTTGCTTGGTTTTCACAAAGATACGGATTTCGTCGACGCTAAAGTAGACGCTAATCTCACGTCGAAGGATCGTCTTAGTGCGCGATTCAGCTTTCAACGTCCACAGACCTTTCAAGCCCCGATATTCGGAATAGCCGGAGGGCCAGCGCAAGGGAACTTTGAAGGATCCGGCTATCAAAATACGTATAGCACTGGCCTCAACTACAATCGCTTTTTCTCCAATACCCTAGTCGCCGAATTCCGTGTAGGTGTGGCGTGGTACCACAACGAAGCGAACGCTACCGACCACGGGAAGAATACGTCACAGTCCCTCGGCATCCCCGGCGTCAATCTTGACCCGATCACCAGCGGAATCGTGGGTGTCACTATCAACGGAGGGTTTTCCAATCCACTGATAGGGTATTCGGCGAGCCTTCCTTGGGACCGGGCGGAAACGAACATCGATTTTGCGAATACCTGGACGAAAATCCTTGGAAATCACACGGTTAAGTTTGGCGCTGACCTGCGCCGCGTTCGAGATGCTTTGCTCCAGGAGCAAACTTTCAGCCCGCGCGGTCTCTATACCTTTAGTGAAGGTCAAACTGCCCTCAATACGGGCGCGGGTGAGTCCAAAACAAGTTTCGCGAACGATTTCGCCAGCTTTCTGCTCGACCTTCCAAATCAAGCAGGCCGCGATCTGGCGACGATCTTTCCGAATTATCGAGCCTGGCAATTCTTCACCTTCGTCCAAGACAAGTGGGAGGTAACTCCCAAATTATCGGCAGATCTCGGTGTACGATGGGAGTTCTATCCGCCCGCAACACCAGTTCGCCCAGAAGGATTTTCCAACTACAATCCAACCAACAACACTCTCGTGGTGAGCGGTGTGGGAGGCAATCCCGACAATCTCGGGATAGTAACCCATTACAAATATTTTGCTCCGCGCATGGGGCTGGCGTACCGCATGAAGGAATCCACGGTGATTCGCGCCGGTTTCGGCATCAGCTACACGCCGTTCCCCGATAACAGCTATGCCTATAATTTCCCGGTGCGTGCGAATAATGTTTTTAATCCGGCGGTTGCGACTTATGGACCAGCGGTACTTCCGAATGGGCAAACCGCGACTTTTGAGAACGGTTTCCCTGCTCCGATTCTGCCCGTGGTTCCGTCAAACGGAATAATCATCAATCCGACCGTTGCTCAGCAATATTTTGTGGTTAATAAAAACTTTAAGAACCCTTACGTGGAATCTTGGAATCTCGCGATTCAGCATTCGCTACCAGGGAAGTTCGTGCTTGATGTGGCCTATGTTGGCAATCACGCGGTGGACACGGTCGTTAATTACAATCTCAATGCCGCGACTATGGTGGGCCTTGGAAATAACGGACTGCCTGAGTTTCCCACTTTTGGACGCACGGCCGCTACGCAACTTCTCTTTGCTGGGTACTCCTCACGGTATAACGCCCTGCAGGTGAAGCTTGATCGGCGATTTACGAACGGTTTATCGGCGACAACGGCGTATACATTCGGCAAGGGCATGGGTTTTCAACAAGATGACGATGGGGGCCTAACCTTCTACATCAATCAGCGACGCAATTACGCCAGGAACGACTTCGACCGCACACACACTTTTGTGCAGAGCTTTGTTTACGAGCTTCCATTCGGGAGGGGCAAACGTCTGGTCTCTTCGGGAGTGGGCGCCGCCGTTTTAGGTGGGTGGCGCGTATCGAGTTTCCTGACGTGGATGTCCGGACTGCCGATGTTCTTCACGGCTCCATCAGGAAATCTATTGGCCCCGGGCAATACGCAAACACCAAACCTAGTGGCAGCTGTCCACATTCTGCACGGGATTGGCCCGGGTAATCCTTGGTTTTCGACCTCTAGCTTCGCTGCTCCGACTGGCACTGCATTTGGCAATGTGGGACGGAATTACTTGAGTGGGCCCAATTTTTTTAACCTGGACGCTTCGCTGTTAAAGACCATCCGGATAACCGAACGTCTTGGCCTGGAGCTGCGTTTGGATGCTTTCGGAGTGACCAACACGCCACAGTTTTTCTTTAATAATACCAACGGTACGCCGTCGGGAGGGTCAGCCTCAGGCACAACTTTCGGCAGCAGTAGTTTCGGCACGATCACGAATGCTGTCGGCGGCCGCGTACTTGAGCTAGGTGCAAGGCTGACTTTCTAGCCAGTGATCTTCGCGAGTCCTAATCGAGGAATTCGGCTGGTTCCGTAGCCGCACAACATCGAAGCCTGACCCAGGGCTCCGGGTTGATCAGTCCATTCCACGCCCCGGCTTCACGCACCAATTATCTGGCCGCGCATGGGCCGATTCTGTAGTGTTAATCCCCGCTACCCGATTACCGTCGTGCAAGAACTGCGGAGCCGTTGCCCGTCTCATGGGGGTCGGCGACACGGACATCTCTAACTGCTCGCTTCGTGTGTCGATCGCAGACCGGTTCGCATGGCGGTTGGGGGTGTTGTATGGATGCCGCTTGAGTGATAGTTGATCAGTCTGAGAATGGGCGTGAGGTTTAAGAGGTCTTCTGGGAGAATGCCGTACTCAGGCCTTTCAATCTTTGCTTGCTGTTGAGTAACACGCATCCTGAAACCGCAGAGTGGCGCCTTGCGGGACGTATCTACAATCAATGTCCGTCAGTCGTTCCGAGGCAACGATCCTCACCGAGTGGACCCAGTGAGTGCGCTCTTGCCACTCGCCCGCAGTGCGCTTAAAGTTCTCGTTCATGGCGAGCGAAATTTTGCGGACGAGGAGCTCATGTTGAACACTAACAAAAGAGTAGAGGGCAAACTTCGCTGGGGTATTCTCAGCACAGCGGCGATCGGTTTGGGGAAAGTCATCCCCGCCATGCAGCGCGGCCAACTCACCACGGTGGTTGCCATCGCCTCGCGAGATCTGGCGAAAGCCCAGAAAACGGCGCAAGACCTGGGTATCCCCAAAGCCTATGGCTCGTACGAGGAACTACTGGCTGATCCGGCTGTCGATGCTGTCTACAATCCGCTTCCCAACCAGTTGCACGTACCTTGGACGGTTCGGGCGGCTGAGGCTGGCAAGCATGTTCTTTGTGAGAAGCCACTCAGCCTCACCGTCGCAGAGGCCGAAACCCTGCTGGCTGTCCTCTCCCGCTATAGAGTAAAGGTCGGAGAAGCGTTCATGATACGTTGCGCTCCGCAATGGCTGCGCCTTAGGGAACTTCTGGACCAGGAAC
>JAFAPG010000879.1 GCA_019247235.1 Acidobacteriota bacterium | reverse complement strand
TGTTTTTAGGGTGACCGGCTGTGCGCAACGCCCGGCGGTAGAGTGCCACCTGTTCAGAGAGTTTTGCCCCCGGGTTGATCGGGGACGCGATAAACACCGAATAGCCCTGTTCTCCAGCGAACACTGCGGTCTCTGGACTATTGGCCGCGATGCGAAGCGGTGGATGAGGTTTTTGCAAAGGCTTGGGTACCACCGCGGTCGGCGGCACCTGAAAAAACTTGCCGTCAAAGTTACAGGTCTCCTGTGTCCACGCCTGCTTGATAAGCGTCAACGCTTCCTCGAAACGCGCGCGGCTCTCCTCCCGCGGCACATTAAACCCTTGAAAGTGGATGGCGATCATGCCGCGGCCGACCCCGAGTTCTAACCGCCCATGGCTGAGCAGATCGACCACCGCTGCTTCCTCTGCTGTGCGTAACGGATATTGGAGCGGAAGCAGCAGTACCGCGGTCCCCAAACGGATCCGCGTAGTGCGTTGTGCCAGGGCAGCGGCCAAGAGCAACGGCGCTGGCATGACGGAGAACAAGGGATTGAAGTGCAGTTCAGCGAGCCAGGCAGTGTCAAAGCCGAGAGCCTCAGCATACACAATCTGCTCTATGGTTTCCTGATAGCGCGCAACCACGTTTTGCGTGGATGCACAGGGGAGTTGGTAAAAGAGGCCGAATTTCATAGACACTACTCGCAGAAAGGCTACCAAAATCCCGGCATGATTTCTGTGGCAAACAGCCGCAACCCATCCCTGTCATAGAACCCTGGACGACGCAGTGCAACGATGATGTAAGTTGTCGCAACATCAGGACAGGCTTGCACTTGGCGCTGGACCGCAGCCACCTCCCCTGCCAGGATGATCGCACGCATATGTTCGATAGTCAGCGTCTGCTCCGGGTGGGGAGCTGCGTCATTAATCGCTCAGCTTCGACGGCATTCGACCGCAAATAGAAAGGGAGCAGATACGTCTTTTCAATTTTACTTCCGTTCCGGCCCAATCCTACCGCAGTGTTCTTCTAAAATGGAATCTTTCGCGCTAATGCCTCTATTCCAAGCCCGCCTGCATTCCACAGGTCCGCAATCCCCAATCCCTCAAGAAAGCTTCGGCCAGATCGAACAGCGGCAAGCGCAGACCAATCCTCAACTGAAAAGAGACAGGTATTAGTGGTGACGGTGACGGATAATCCGTATTTGATTTTCCAGCGATCGGCTGAAGAAAATGAATAAGGCGAATTCGGAAGCTACTGAGCAATGCGCCAGCATTGCCCACTGTTAATGAACGGAGTTTAGACTTAAGCTCCACGACCGGTCTGGCCTGCCATCGACAGGCTTCAGCCAGGTTGTTGTTCCTCAGAAACCGGCGGCTATGTTACCGCTCCGAATAGCGGCACTTTTCTCATGCACGTGCCGCATAATGCCCACGCCTCATTTTCTTCTTCGATGATCAGCAAACCCGCGATCAGCGCTTCGACGTCGCCACAGGCATGACAAACAAGCATCCGGCCTTGCGAACGAACTTCGTCGCATAGTACGGCTATCGTCTCCTTGTCGCCGATAATGTGGATCTCCAACAAATCTGAATGCATGGCGTAGCTCCTCAAGCACGCCTATCGCCTCGTCGACCCCCTGAGGCGCAACCTCCTGTCGCGCCTCATCTTCTAGCATCAGGCATATTGATTGAACAACATGATGAAGTACACGCTGGACGGAAAAGCGAGAATCATTAGCCGGAGAGCGGGCCGCCAGCTCAGGCAACCCCGCCAGGCGCTCATTTTCATTGCGGTTGTGGGGCCAGCGAGCCAAACAGGCCGTCCGCTTCCTTATTGGGCCCCGAGGTGAAGTAAAGAGTCCCTGGATCGGAGTTCAGCGCGCCGCCGAATGCGAGCGCCCACAGGCCGTCGATCATGATCGTTTTTCCGGAAGTGCCATTAAGCTGTCCGCGAAAATGAGCGTCATCGGTTTCGAAGGCGTTTATGGTTCCATCGCCGAAGTTGCCCACTAGTATATCCGTGCTGAAGCGGCCGAAATTGAACGGAGCCTCGGCAATTCCCCAAGGTGAATTGAGTTTTCCGTGCGAGGCGAAGCGCTGGATCAGGTTGCCGTTGGTGTCGAATACGTCGACAAAGCCATTGCCAGGACCGGCCACGGGGTCGTGCTTATCCGAGTCCTGCATGGCGTACGTCACGAAGAGATTGCCGTTTATGTTCGCAATGCCGAACGGAGCGAATCCCGAAGGGATATTCGCATCCGTAAAGCTGCCGTTCAAGCTTGCCGGCTGAAATTTGGAGTCAAAAACATCGACTGTGCCAGCGTGAAAGTTGGTAGCGTAGAGAAAGACGCCGGAGGGATTAACTCCCATCGCCAGGCCTTTGTACACGGCCCCCGAACTGGAGTTATCGACAACGAGCTCGGCCATCGTTCCATCGGCCAGATTCCAGCCGGAGATGGTCCCGTTTTCGGTATCGAACAGGAACAACGCCGGTTGGTTGCTGGTGGGCAGGATGAACTGCCCCACCGCCATATTGGGGATGGCCCCGGTCGGCGCAGACATGGCGGTCGAGCCCTTGGGCGGCGGAATTGTCACCACCAGCGGCATGCCGGCGGGTTCCGGAGTGCCTTGACCGTCGTAAAGGGTGGTAACGCCTTTGCCATTGTCCGCGATCCAAAACGGAGTCCCAGGAAAGAATGCCAGACCCCATGAATTGACCAGGTTCGCATCGGTCGTCATGGCGGATATGGTGCCGTTGGACACCAGGTTAGTCTGTACGTATCCACTGCCGTGACTGTGTCCGGAGTGACTGGCCCATGATGGCGTGGCGGCCGTCAGGCCGGCCAGCAGCATGGCGGGGAACAATGCGGCCTTTACGATTCGCGTCATTTCAGTCTCCTCTCGTTAGATCGTCTGCTCTCAACCTGATCGGCTAAGCGGCCATTTGCGCACCACGATTTCGCCACTCATTACCTTGGCCTCGTGTATGACGCAGCTGTAGCGATAGACCCCAGGAACGGATAACGAATGGCTGAAGCTTTCTCCGGTTCCAAAAATCCGGAATCGAAAGGCTTGGCGCCCGGCGGATTGTGACCTCGCCACGTCTGATCGCCAATGCCGGGATCGCTGGTTGCGTGATGGACCTCGTTGCTGGCATCCGCTGCGCTCCCGCCGACTGCGCACCTTTCCATGCCAGCCACGCGAGTTGGCCCTGATATGTCTGATATTGGCGGCGTCGAGCCGAAAGGTTACGCGCGGAAAAAAATTTTCGGTGCAGGACCCCCGCTCTGACCCACGATGCAGGATGTCGCGTCGATTTGGTCTTTATTTGGCGCGCCAGGCGGGAAAGACAGATCGCCTTGAACA
>JAFAPG010000641.1 GCA_019247235.1 Acidobacteriota bacterium | reverse complement strand
TGGAGGTTGGCGATGGATATTGGCCTAAGTTTCAGCACTTTGGCTGTGATTATCATCATCCTGGTGCTGTACGCTTTTAGTTCCATCAAGGTTTTGGCGGAGTATGAACGGGCTGTGATTTTCACTCTCGGCCGGCTTCGCCCCACGCCCAAAGGACCCGGCCTAATCTTTGTCTTTGGTCCAGTGCAGCGCATGGTACGAGTATCCCTGCGGCAAGAAGCACTGGAGGTGCCAGCGCAAGACATCATCACCCGCGACAACGTCACGTTGAAGGTCAACGCCGTGATTTTTCTCCGTGTCATCGAACCTACTCGCGCGGTGGTCGAAGTCTCCAATTACGTCTATCAAACATCGCAATTTGCCCAGACCACGCTGCGCTCGGTGTTGGGCGAGCAGGAACTGGATGAGCTATTGGCCCACCGCGACAAGATTAATACCCGTCTGCAAACCATCTTAGACACGCATACCGCACCCTGGGGCGTGAAGGTAGTCAACGTCGAGGTGAAACAGGTGGACATGCCCGAGTCGATGTTGCGCGCAATGGCCAAGCAGGCGGAAGCCGAACGCGAGAAGCGGTCTAAGATTATTCATGCGGAGGGGGAATTTTCCGCCGCCCAGCGGTTGGTCGACGCCGCCCACCTGCTGGCGGCCGAGCCGGTCAGCGTGCAACTGCGCTATCTGCAAACCCTCACCGAAATTGGGGTGGAGAAAAACACCACGGTAGTGTTTCCCGTGCCCGTGGATTTCTTTTCCGGACTTCAGAAGTTACTAGCTAAGGATGGCCAGGCAGAAGCAAAATGAGAATCGAGAGTTGGAGAACCGTATGAGCCCAGTATCACACTTGGATGAGGCAAACGACACCGAAATTACCCTCGGCATGGGCAAAATGCTGATGCTGTTTTTCGGCTTGGTCATTCTATGCGCGGTATTTTTTGGCATGGGCTTCACCATGGGCAAAAATTCACTCAAATCAACGCCGGAATTGGTCGCCTCGCCTGAATCTGCAACTCGACCTTTGACCACCAAGGCTCGAGAAGCCAAACCTGCCGAAGCCGCCGCGCAACCAGCCCCGTCTTCCCCCAGCACTGCTACTCAGAGTTCTAGCACCGAACAGCCCTCGGCGACTCCGACTCTCCCGCCCCCGGGGCAGGGCTATTTCGTCCAAGTTGCCGCCGTCAGTAAACAGGAGGACGCCGAGGCCTTGGTCGAAGCTCTCAAAGGACGGCAGTATTCTGCGTTTATCGCCAATCAACCCTTGGATAAGCTGTTTCACGTCCAAGTAGGTCCGTTCACCGATATCAAGGACGCCGAGAGCACGCGCAGCAAGCTGGTCAGCGACGGTTACAGTCCAATTTTGAAAAAATAACTCGCCCAGGCAAAATCGTCACTTCTTTGACCGCACGGTTTGAGGCCTTCCCTTCCGCCCGGCCATTCCATAGAGGTGAGCTGTTTTCATGGGAAAAGCAAGCTGATCCCAGCGAACTTTCTTTTTCAGATTGGCCTAACGCTCGGTCCCGGCCAGGGACAGCTACTCACTGGTAAAGTAGTCGACGGTGACGGGATTCTCAAACAGCGAATAATCGCGAGTGACAACCGTAATGCCGCTATCGGTGACAAAGAACTTTTGCCGGTCGGAATCAGGATCGAAGCCGATGGTTGTACCCTCGGGGATATGCACGTCACGGTCGATGATGGCCCGGCGCAGGCGACAGTGGCGACCCACATTGACGTGAGAAAACAGAATGCATGAATCCACCTCGGTGTAAGAATTCACCCGCACATCAGGGGATAACACGCTGTAACGCACCGTACCGCCCGAGATGATACATCCGGAGGAGACGATGGAATCAAGCGCGTGTCCGGTTCGGCCGGGCTCCTCGAAGACGAACTTCGCTGGAGGATACTGGCGTTGATGAGTTCGTATCGGCCAGGCTTCATCGTACAGGTTAAAAACCGGCGAGATCGACACTACGTCCATATTGGCTTCGTAATACGCCTCTAGCGTGCCTACATCGCGCCAGTAAAGCGCCTCTTTTTTATTCTCATCGACAAAATCAAACGAGTAGACGCGGTAGTCATCCACCATCTTAGGAAGAATGTCCTTGCCGAAATCATGCGCCGAGCGTTCATCTTCGGCATCCTTGAGCAGGATAGGAATTAGGACATCGGTATTAAAAATGTAAATGCCCATCGAAGCCGGCACTTTGTCGGGATTGAGGGGAGAACGAATCTTGGTAAAAGTGGGCTTCTCCTCAAATCCCGTAACCCGGTTGTCGGAGTCGACCTCCATCACTCCAAATCGGTAGGTCTCTTCCGGATCGATTTGGATGGTCGCCAAGGTGACATCGGCCGCCGAATCAAGATGTTGTTTAAGCATAAGCCCATAGTTCATCTTGTAGATGTGGTCGCCCGAAAGGATGAGGACGTATTTCGGCTGCTCCGAGCCGATGGAGTAAATATTCTGATAAACGGCGTCGGCCGTACCTTGATACCACTGATCGCTGACCCGTTTCATGGGAGGAAGGACCTCGACGAACTCGCCCATTTCGCGCGCGACGATATTCCAACCTTCGCGGATATGACGATTGAGTGATAAGGCCTTGTACTGCGTAAGAATATAAACGCGGCGCAGATCGGAATTGATACAGTTGGAGAGGGTGATATCGATGATGCGATAGATGCCGCCAAAGGTTACCGCCGGTTTGGCACGGTCGCGGGTGAGGGGATAAAGGCGTTCGCCCGCTCCCCCCGCCAGCAGTACTCCGAGAGTATCCTTCATCTCGCTCACTTCAATGATCTACCGTGGCCGAACGAGCGGCTGGTCGAGCAGGCGGTCTCATTCCGCAGCCGTAAATACTAGCATAGCCCTGTCGTCCCAGGAACTTAGGAGGCGAGAGGCAAGGTCGAATTCAGGTGGGTAAACTAGCTTTCAGCGCCATTTCACGACGGCTGATGATTAGCAGATACAGGAGCGAATCGTACGTCCGACAAAGTTTGTGGATAGCTATGATTGGTGCAGCAGCCTGCACCCCGGGTGTCGCGCGAAGTGCCCACCTAGCATGGCAGCCGCTGAAGCTGGTGGGAGGCTCCCCGGTAGTATTTGAAGTAAACGCGCCGGCTGGCACTCGGGCCGTCTCTGGCATTTGGCTGCAACACGAGATCACCTTCTTCCCCATTACGCGAAGCAGCTCGTTGATGAAAATGACCTCCCCGCGCAAGCAGAGCCTGACCTTGAGCGATTCTCATTGGTACTGCTTGGCTGGAATTCCTCTTGAAACCGTTCCTGGAGCCTACCCCCTTAAGATCAACGAACTGCTCCGGGATGGCACCTCCCGCGAACTCTCTTGGCCAATTGGAATTGGCCGCGCCTTTTTTCCCAAGATTACGGTGAAGGTTGCCCGTCAGTACACCGAGCCCAGCCCTGAGCAACTCCGCCAAATCAACCTCGATAAGGACCTGAAGCAGCGCATCTTTGCCAGCGAGAATCCTGAGCGGCGTTGGGATGGGCCGTTCCTGGCCCCGGTTTCCGCGGCTATTTCCGATGTATTCGGCACCGCCCGGATCTTTAATGGTGCGGTTCAAAGCCGCCACCTAGGCCTAGATTACGCGGTGTCTAGCGGCACAGCCGTCGATTCTGTCAATGCCGGTCTGGTGATTCTCGCCCGCCCTTTATATTTTGAAGGCAACTGCGTGGTCATTGACCATGGCCAGGGATTGCTCAGTTTGTACCTTCACCTTTCCGAGTTCAAGGTCAAAGAAGGTGAGCAGGTTCGCAAGGGGCAGCTGATTGGGTTGAGTGGGGGAACTGGAAGGGCCAGCGGACCGCACCTGCACCTGGCAATTCGCTGGCGCGGTGTGTATTTAAATCCCCAAACACTACTACAGCTGCGGCTTCCCGTCCCGGCCGCCGGAGTTGAGGGCTTGTTCTGAAATCGTAACAAAATGCAGATTTTCAGCCCGCCGGCGTGCTTTGGTGCTAGCTTTCAGCCAGCTTTTGCCAGATCTGACGTGGAAAGCCCGGCGGCTTTCCACGCGAAAAGCTAATCGGGAATCTGTAAGGGCCCCCCTCTTCAGGTTCCCGGTTGTTGTTGGCTGCGCTAAATCGCGGCCGTCCGGGTGTCGTGGGCCCTGTCCATTTCGGTTGCCACCCCGTCACGATAGCTTACGCTACGACCCGAGATAGCCGGAATCCTCTCCCCGGGCACAATGATCCCGACCAGGTTCAGAGGATCGGCCGCCGATACTGTGATTACCTCTCCTCGAGGCCCTACCCGTCGAGCCGCACGCAAGGACTCAACCGCGACCGGCAGAGCAAACTGTTCACCTAAGAATCCATCCACGAACCTTCCTCCACGAATTTCACCTCGCGCTTCAAGTCTGCGAAATGCAATTTGCAGATCGCGCCACTTGGGAAGATTACTCTCCCGCGTCAGCAGATCGCGAAATACCACCCCATAGCGCTTCAAAAGCATCCAGCACGTCGCCTCGGTTGCGCGTTCAGGCTCCACGCCGAAGTCGGTATAGAGGATCGCCCAGCGACCGGCATTATGGCGCGGACGAGAGCTGCGCCCACCTCCGTGGCCAGCACGACGTTTAGGATCGATGAGCGACCGTAGATTATCAAAGCCGTCGGCGGTGACCAGTCCTGCTGCAACTAACTCCCACAGGCCAGTCTCAACCTCCGACTTGAGCTTTCCCGTAGCTCGCACCACGTCAACAAAGAAAGATGCTCCTCGCTCGAGAAGGCAATTAAAGATGAGTTGGGCCACCGGACTCAGCGCG
>JAFAPG010000181.1 GCA_019247235.1 Acidobacteriota bacterium | reverse complement strand
CTGAAGGGGTTCCGTAAGGTGACGCTTCGTCCGGGTGAAACCGAAACCGTGCAGTTTGAGATCACTCCCGACCTGCTCGCTTTTTACGACGTCAACATGAAATATGTCGTAGAACCTGGTGAATTCTCGATCATGGTGGGAAGTTCCTCTCGGGATTCTGATTTGCAAAGCGTGGTGCTGCAAGTAGGACCTTAATCTTCCGCGAATCGAGGCTTGCACGCGTGGTGGACAACATTCAACGACTCAGCATAAGAGAAAAGACTGGTTACGCCCTGGCCGACATTGCCACCAATTTTTTTTTCCAGTCCATGATTCTTTACCAGAGCCGCTTCTATACCGACACGGTAGGGCTGTCGGCGGTTGCAGTTGGCTCGATGTTCCTGGTGCTTCGTCTTGCCGATGCCGTGGTTGATCCTGTGGTCGGGGCCTTGGCCGACCGCACGGAAACGCGATGGGGAAAGTTCCGCCCGTGGATTTTGTGGACCGCGGTTCCTTTTGGGCTTGTTCTTTGGCTTGTATACGTGACGCCC
Organism: Acidobacteriota bacterium; assembly: GCA_019247235.1. Taxonomy (GTDB): domain Bacteria; phylum Acidobacteriota; class Terriglobia; order Terriglobales; family Acidobacteriaceae; genus Gp1-AA145. The sequence continues at coordinate 3,830 of JAFAPG010000181.1, read as the reverse complement.
GACTTCGGACCTCAGGGAAAGCTGGTGTATGCCTACATCACTTATACCCTGATCATGATGTTGTACTCGGCAAACAACACACCCTATTCGGCACTCATGGGGGTCATGACGCCCGATGCGAGTGAACGCAGCAGCATCGCCAGCTATCGATTCGTAGGAGCGCTGATTGGTCAGTTCATCATCCAAGCGCTTCCATTGCCGCTGGTCGCAAAATTCGGCAAGGGTAACTCGGCCAAAGGCTGGGCCGTTACCATGGCCATCTTCGGATCACTGATCATTCTGCTCAACCTGATCACATTTGTCAGCACGCGCGAGCGGGTCCAGCCCCCACCCGAACAGAAATCCTCCCTCAAAGCTGACGTCAAAAATGTCTTTACCTGTGGTCCATGGGTGGTGATGTTCATTCTTACTTTGCAGGTTTTCGCGATGCTGGTGGTGCGCGGCAGCTCGCTTAACTATCTCTTCGCCTATTATCTGGACCGCTCGAAGATCATGGAGATCCTAAGCCATATCGGATTAGCTTCGATCGGTGGTGCGCCGGTGGGCTGGAAATCCGCACTGAATGCGCTTGGGTTACTTGTCAATGGGGACGGTTCGAACGCCGCGGCCGTTGGCTTTAGCTTGTTTTTCGTGGTTGGTAGCTTAATTCAGATCATCGGAATTATGTTTTCCAAGCCCCTTTCCGACCGTTTCGGCAAAAAGGCTGTATTCATCGCCGGAATGTCGGTTTCGGCCCTAAGCACCGCGCTAGTGTTTTTCGTGACTCCAACCTCAATGACCCTGCTGATCATTTTAGGCATTGTGTGGCCGCTCGGGTGGGGCCCCACGGTTCCGCTGCTTTGGGTCATGATCGCCGACGTGGCCGACTATTCCGAGTGGAAGACGTCGCGCCGTGCCACCGGCTTCATGTATGCCGGCACCCTGTTCGCTCTAAAGGCGGGCCTCAGTCTGGGTGGCGCACTCAGCACCTGGATTATTGCCGCCTATGGCTACCAGGCGAATGTGCAACAAAGCGAGCGGGCCCTTCTTGGTATTCGATTGGCCGCTAGCGTTTATGCTGCTACTCCCATGGTGATCGCGATCGCGTGTCTGGTGATTTACCCCATTGGCAAGGAACTAAACCTGCGCATTCAGAACGAGCTGATCGAACGCCGAAAACAATACGCAGCCGCCAATCAAGCGGCCACTTCGTTATAGGTTCAAAACTTCATGACTCTGCCATTGAGAATGCTTTCTGGTTTCGGTCTGATTTTTGTTGCGCTGGTCGCGAGCGGGCAACAACTAACCCTGAAAGACGCTTACGGCGGCTGTTTCCTCGTAGGCGCGGCGGTCAATTCGGCCCAGTTTACAGGCCGGGACTCCCAAGAGACCGCCATTATCCAAGCCCAATTCAATACCATCAGCCCAGAAAACGTGCTTAAGTGGGAGAGCCTTCACCCGCGGCCTGGGACGTATGACTTCACGCTGGCAGATAAGTACGTGGAATTTGGCCGCGAGAATCATATGTTCATTATTGGCCACAATCTGATCTGGCACTCGCAGGTGCCAAAGTGGGTGTTCGAAGATAACAAAGGAAAGCCGCTCACCCGTAAGGCGCTGTTGAAGCGCATGCGCGAACACATTCAGACCGTGGTCGGTCGTTACCGAGGCAAAATTCAAGGGTGGGACGTCGTCAACGAAGTGGTGGACGAAGATGGCACGCTGCGGCGCTCTGGATGGCTGAAAATCATTGGACCTGACTACATTGAGAAGGCTTTCCAATATGCCCACAAGGCTGATCCCAAAGCTCAGCTTTATTACAACGATTACAACCTCGAAAACGAGCCCAAACGACAAGGTGCGCTCGCGCTCGTGGCCAAACTCAAGGCCAAAGGTGTACATATCACCGGCGTTGGCCTGCAAGACCACGTAAACCTCGACTCCCCGAAGGGCGAGCAGATCGAGAGCACCATCGAGGAGTTCGGAAGGCTTGGCATGAAGGTAATGATTACGGAACTGGACGTTGGCGTATTGCCGTGGCCGACGCGGCAACAAACGGCCGATGTATCGCTGAAAGTTGCCTCTGATTCCAACCTGAATCCTTATCCCGACGGTTTGCCGGAGCAGCTCGAACAGCGCCTCGCCGCTCGTTACACAGAACTATTTCGCGCCTATCGGAACCACTGCGGCTTGGTAACGCGTGTAACTTTCTGGGGGGTAAGCGACAAGGATTCATGGAAGAATAACTGGCCAGTTAGAGGACGGACAGACTATCCGCTGCTTTTTGATCGCAGGGGCCAGCCTAAGCCGGCATTTGATGCCGTGATCCAGGCAGCCGCGAAGAAGCCATCATAGAGACGGATTGAGAATTGGCACCTCAAGGATGACGACTCGAGTGTGGCTGCCATGAATCCAGTTTTTTGTCGCTGACGCCATGCCGCCTAGAAGAGCGGACAAATTAAAAACCTACAGAAGGAGATCCTCAGTGAAGAAGAACCTCGCAATGTTCGGTCTGGGTTTTACATTGCTGTGGTCTGCATTCGCCCAACAAGCGCCGGAACCACCCAGCAAACAGGCCGCGAGCGCTGACTCCGTGGCGGCCCGCCCTGCATTTAGAAATCCGGCGCTTTCTATCGAAGAGCGCGTAAATGACCTCGTCTCTCAACTCACGCTCGAAGAAAAGGTTTCGCAAATGATGTTCGCCGCCGCCGCCATTCCTCGGCTCGGAATTCCTGAGTACAACTGGTGGAGCGAAGGGCTGCACGGGGCTGCTCGCGAGGGCTATGCGACCGTATTCCCGCAGGCGATTGGTCTTGCCGCCAGCTTCGATCCCGAGCTCCTTCACATCGAAGCTGGAGTGATTGCCACTGAGTTTCGCGCTAAATACGCAGAGCGGCTCAAGCAGAAAGGGTTTAGCGATTGGTACCACGGTCTGACGATCTGGTCGCCCAACATCAACATCTTTCGTGATCCACGCTGGGGGCGAGGCCAGGAAACCTATGGCGAGGATCCGTTTTTGACTGCGCAGATGGGGGTTGCTTATGTGACCGGCCTTCAGGGAGATGACCCTAAGTATTTAAAAGCCTTGGCTACGCCCAAGCACTTCGCGGTGCACAGTGGTCCGGAGCCCACGCGCCACACCGTAGATGTTCAAGTATCAAATCACGACTTGGAAGATACGTACTTGCCCGCCTTCCGCGCCACGGTCGCCGCCGGCGCTGGCTCAGTCATGTGTGCTTACAACTCGGTTGACGGCAAGCCGGCTTGCGCACAGCCGATACTACTCGAAGAACATCTGCGTGACGGTTGGGGTTTTCAAGGGTACGTGGTTTCCGATTGCGGAGCCGCGAGCGACGTTTATGCCAATCACCATTACACAAATACCATGGCTGAGGGCATGGCGGTCGCGGTAAAGGCGGGAATGGACATTATTTGTGTGTGGCCCGTTGACAAGGTAGCAACCGAACGGGCGGCTTTGCTGACGGCAGTTCAGCAAGGGCTGCTATCACAGGAAGACATCGATCGCGCCCTGCGCCGCTTGTTTACAGCTCGGATGAAGTTAGGAATGTTTGATCCTCCGGGCCTAGTACCCTATGCGAAGATCACAAGCGCCCAGAACGACACCGACTCCAATCGTCAACTCGCGCGCAAAGCGGCCGGCGAATCCCTGGTTCTGCTTAAGAATGTCGACCACCTGTTGCCGCTGGGAAACAGCTACAAGACCATTGCCGTAATCGGACCTAATGCGGACAGTGTCGACCCGCTGTTGGGCAATTACAACGGCAGACCGTCCCGGGCGGTTACGGTGCTGGCCGGTTTACGCAATCGATTGCGGGAGGCGAAAGTCCTTT